>CBDVBS010000068.1:0-11897 GCA_965372275.1 uncultured bacterium
GGCGACCGGGCTATCACCGAATACGACGACTTTCTTCCCGACTTGGGCTGCTAGGGCGGTCCCTATGGTGACTGGGATTTTGAGAATTATTTTTGTTTCCGATGTTTCGGGACATGGTGTCCCGAAACATCGAAACCATGATTTAAGTAAAACTGGTGGAATTAGAATCCATATGTAACCCACGAATCCCATTTCGTGGGTTACATTCTTTTCCTTGTGGCACCCTTTTGCTCTTGCAAAGGGGTGGTTTTTTGCGCTTAATTATATGCGAGTGTCAGACACACCTAAAAAAGTGCGACTCGATATCTTCCTCACCGAAGAGGGCTATTTCCCCACGCGCAAGTTGGCCCAGTCCGGCATTATGGCCGGACGTGTATTTATCAACGGGGTCAAGAAAGATAAAGCCGGGGAAAAGATCAAACCCGACGCGCTCATCGAAATCACCGAACCTATGCCCTATGTCGGACGTGGAGCGCTCAAGCTCGAAGGAGCGTTGAAGGATTTCGACATCGATCCGTCCGGTTACACCTGCCTCGATATCGGGGCCGCCACCGGTGGATTCACGGATCTGCTCCTCCAGCGAGGTGCTGAACATGTCTATGCGCTTGATGTGGCTTATGGGAAACTCGCGACGAAGATCCGCGAAGATAAACGCGTCGTTGTGATCGAACGCTTCAACGCGCGTCACCTGTCGCCGTCTGACATTTCCGATAAACTCGATCTCATCGTAATGGATGTCAGTTTCATTTCCATACGACTTATCCTTGTAAATCTCCCCCCCCTCCTCAAATCCGAAGGACGGGTTGTCAGCCTTATAAAACCTCAATTCGAAGTGGGACGCGAGCAGGTGGGCAGGGGGGGAATTGTGCGCAAAGCCAAACCCGTGCGTGATATGCTGCATCGCCTCAAGGAACTTGATGCCATCCACGGAATCTATCTCAACGAACTCACCCTCTCACCGATCGAGGGAACTCGCGGTAACTCCGAGTTATTCGGGCTCTTTGAATTCGACGATGCCGCGTTCAGTGGTGACGGATTCGCATCACGTGTTGATGAGTTGCTGGAAAAAGCGGGGTATGAGTAGGGGGTATCCGGTCAGGTTGGAAATTCATTTGAATCCCACAAATAGAACCCCGCTGTGTTAAAATCTGCCTATGACGAAATCGCGATTGATGCGGCTCGCATTGGCGGGCCTTATGATTTATGTGATATCGAATTCCGGGTGCGCCTACCAGGATGAAGAGGTGCGCAGGGAACTCATTGTCGCGGCCGGGGAAGAACGAATATATGTGCTCAATCCAATAGATCAGACACTGTTCGAACTCGGCCAGGATGAAGAAAAAATCGGCTGGTATCGTGAGATCAAATGGGAACCCCCTGGGGATGTGGATTACCTGCCCGTGTCGCAATTGAACCCCGAAGGCTCGGTGCAATTCTACGGCCGATCCGATGAAGGATTGATCGAGATAACGATCTCCCCGGGTGAAGAAAAAATCGGGATGGCAACCCGTAAACTCGATATAGAGCCCGGTGAAAATCTTATCGCGATGGATGGCGATGCAATGAGCACCATAACTGATTCAGGTATCAGGATTGTCAAAAGCGGTTCCGATTATTCAATCGCCAAACCCGCCGGCAGTTTCTCAAAGCCTGTAACCGCCTCAAAGCCCGGTGGTGGATGGTACGTAGTATGGCCCGACGTTATCGACGAGGAGAAGACCGGGAGGGGACGTTCATGGGCTGATTTTTCGCTGAGCACCGCCGGGGAAACCGGGATGTACACCGTTCAGGAAATCAGCCCGGGCGGGGGGACAATCGAATACCGTCTGAGGAATGACACATATGAACAGACCCGGGCGAAGAAACTCATCGGTGCTTTAGCGGATGCAGACGGCAGGCTCTATATCCTTGACGATAAGAGCTACATCACATGTTATGAAGGCGAGAAGCGGATCACGAATTACTTCGCCGGTTTCAGCCCGTCACGTTACGTCGTGAATTCATTCTCGCACGGTCCTGAAGGCAGTCTTCTTGTCACCGATGCGGTAGGCCTTATGGTGAACATGTATGACTTGAAAACGGGTGAAGCTGTCTACTCCTGGCGGCTCCCGCTGAAGAAAAAAGAATTTACAGACCGTGCGAGGAATATTACCTGTCTTGTCGATACAATACTTCTGATTATATTAATTGCTCTTGTATGGCGTATTATGGCAAGGGTTCGCCGATACCAGGTGTATCGAAAGGGAGATGGTAAGCGATGACCGAGGAAGATCTTATATGCGGGATTATCGGAAGCAGGCTTGCACATTCACTGACGCCTAAACTGATGAATCATCTCGCGGTGATTAACGGTCACGATGAGCGTTTCCGTCCGTTCGAAGTATCCGAGGATGAAATCCCGAACATCATCGAGGAGTTTCGACACAGCAAGCATGTCTGCATGAATGTCACCAACCCCTATAAAGAAACGGTTATCCCTCACCTGGACAGCCTTTCCGGGGATGCTACCGATGCTCATGCGGTGAATGTGATCATCGGCGAACAGGGCTCCCTGAAGGGTTACAATGCCGATATACAAGGGTTTCTGTCACCGGTGGAGTTTCTCAAGGAAGTTCGCACTGTTAACGAGGAGAGAAACATCCCGCCGACAGCGTTGATACTCGGCTCCGGCGGCGCTTCAGCCGCTGTCGCTGTGGGCCTGATCAGGTTATGGGGTGAAGGCAGGATCGTATTTGCGGCCCGTAACCTTGAGAGACTGCACCGCCGGGTGGATTTACTCGCCAAAACATTCCCGGAATACCCCATGGAGATTACCGCCGCCGATTCCATGGTGGATGCTCTCGGCCTGGTGTTCCATGATAAACAGGCAGCGGCTCTTCTGGTAAATACAACCCCGATCGGCCAGTGGCCCGATGCCGGGGATTCCCCTTTTGATACCTTCAATTTAAAGGATGATGATCTCGTGGATTTCGGTTATTACTATGACGCGGTTTATAATCCGATGCACACAACCGCGATGAAACGCATGGAATCAATCGGGGCAAAAGTGGTCGGCGGTGTGGACTGGTTTTGCAGACAGGCATTGCTCAGCGCGGAATTGTTCTTCGGCAAACGGGCATCCGAGGATGAACTGCGGCGCTTTGTGGAAGATGAACTTCAACGAACCAAGGGTCTCTAAATAGAAATCACGTTTGTGAATCGGTATAATTGAAAAATCCTCGTGTAAAGTGTCGGGCTGAATGGTTGTATTAAGCACCAATTATTTGATATTAATCTATCCGGGTTATTCCCGGTACTTGAATGGCGATTAAGGTAAGAATGGTATGAGTCTGGATCTTCATACGGCAGGTGATTCGCACGGCGTGGGGCTGACCATGATATTGAGCGGCATGCCCGCTGGTTTGCCTTTCGATAGCGGTTTCCTTGCATCTGAGCTTGAGCGCAGGCGTTCCGGGCCGGGACGTAGCGGCAGGCAGGAGCGCGAAAAGGATGAATTCGAGATCATCGGCGGTGTGTATGAAGGCAAGACCACCGGGGCCCCGATCGCGGTCATTCTACATAACCGGGTGCGTGATAACGGCACGAAGTCCCTGAAGGAAATGCGGGTCCCGCGTCCAGGACATGCTGACCTGCCGGGCGCGTTGAAGTACGGGTTCGACGATATTCGACCCATCGCCGAGCGTGCCAGCGCCAGGGAAACCGCGGCGAGAGTATGCGGCGGGGCAATCTGCAAGAAATTCCTCAGGGAACTTGGCATTAATATCTGCTCACGGATTATTGCGGTGGGAGAGAATACATTCCTGTGGGACGACCACTTCCCGACAGCCGATGTAATTCTTAAAAATCCGGACGAATACAAACCCGACCATACCGCCCTGTCGTGGGGTGGTGCTGAAACGATCGATACCCTTATCACAATGGCCGAACAGAAGGGCTATAACCTCGGTTGTATTCTCCAGATAATTGCCTACGGCCTTCCCCCGGGGCTTGGAGGGCATGTGGGTTGGACCCGGCGTATCGATGGCCATATCGCCCAGGCTTTCCTCAGTGTTCCCGCGGTGAAAGGCGTGGATATCGGCGACCCCGAAATCTGCTACAAGAAAAGCGTCGACGCGCAGGATCTCATCGTACCGGATGAGGCATATCCCTGGATTACGAAGCGCACAACAAACTTCGCCGGGGGTATCGAGGGTGGCGCCACCAACGGTGAACCGATACTGGTCACTGCGAGGTTTAAACCCGTACCCACATCCGATGCGCCGGTGAACAGTGTCGAGATGAAAACCGGACGCGGCGCGCGAACTTCACCCGTCAGGCACGATACTTGCCCGGTGATGGCGGTTGCGGTGATCCTCGAAAACATGCTCGCTTTCATCATCTCCGATTCAGCCCTCGAAAAATTCGGCGGCGATTCCTTAGGCGATGTCCTTGTCGCCAAGAAGCACTACCTGGACCGATTGAGAAAGGTTGATGACGGTGAATGAACCCATTTGTGGGAAAACCATCATCCTGTGTGGTCTTCCCGGCAGTGGTAAAACCGTGACCGGGATGCATTTGGCGGAAATGCTGAAAATCCCGTTTGTGGACCTGGATGAGTTTGTCGAAAAGCAGACGGGCAGGAAAATCATGGATATCTTCGCGGAGTCCGGCGAGGAGCATTTCAGAAATATTGAAGCAGACACCCTTGAGAAACTCCTCGATTCCGATTCAACGCGAGTGATTGCCCTCGGGGGAGGCACCCTCGAAACCGAACGGGCAGGTACTGCAATTCGTGACAATGACGCACTGACGGTATGGCTTATCGCTGATCCGGTTGAAGCCGCCAACCGACTTGAAATTAATGATATGATTCCATTCCGGCCGTTGCTTATGAACCGCCGGGGTGATGAGCTTGTCAAGAAACTTGGCGAACTGATCGAAAAAAGATCGGTCAATTATGAAAAGTGCGAATTATCATTCGAAACCGATGGCTTGAATCCTGTTGAAGTTGCCCGTCGAATAGTCGAATGTATTAATGAAGCAGGTTAAGGACAATTTTGAAAGAACACTGGATAAATACCGACAGTTTTTCATACCCTCTCATAATCGGACGCGGTTCCATAAGGCAGGTGGGGCATATCGTCCGCGAAAAAAACCTCATCCGTGGCGAGAAAGTTGCCTTGATCACATCGAAGGATATCTTTGATAGCTGGGGCGGTGACGTCAGCGGTTCATTCTCCGGTACAAACCTGGATGTGCATCACATCACGATTCCCGACGGCGAAAACGCGAAAGAACTGGACACGCTTGATGAGGTATATTCCGAACTTGTCGATTTCGGATTTCATCGCGACGGCCTTATCGTGGCGCTCGGAGGGGGAAGCGTATCGGATGTGGCGGGTTTCGCCGCGAGCACCTACCTGCGGGGCGTCGATTATATCAATGTGCCGACAACCCTGTTAGCCCAGATAGATTCATGCCTCGGCGGAAAAACCGGGATAAACCACGAGGGGGGCAAGAACCTCATCGGCGCGTATTGGCAGCCGAGGGGTGTTATAGTCGATCCCGATATCATTGCCGCGCTGGAGCCGAGGCATGTGCTGAGCGGATTGGCGGAAGCCGTGAAGGCAGGTGTCATTGCGGACGAAGAGTTGTTCAATTACATCGAGGAAAATTTCGAATGCCTCGCTGATCTCAGCGATAATGACGCGCTCGACTATGTCATCGAACGCGCCCTTCTCATCAAGGCCCAGGTGGTTGAGGCGGATGAAAAGGAAATCATGGGCTACCGGGTGCAGCTCAACTTCGGCCATACATACGGGCACGCATTTGAAGCGTTATTACGTCAAGACGGAAGGCCTATCAGCCATGGCCAGGCCGTGGCAATCGGAATGCTTGCCGAAACCCACCTGGCACACCTGCTGGGAATGATAAATGAAATAGAGGAAACGCGCATAGCTTCTCTATGCAGGAAAATAATCGATCCGTCAGTTGTGGCGGACATTCGGTGGGATAATGTGCTGATGCTCCTCAATATAGATAAAAAATCACGGGATGACGGTATCTACTTCGTGCTTCCCCGTTCGATAGGCACGGTCGAACTTGTCGGGAACATCGATGAATCCCTCATGCAAAAAGCGCTGGAAAGCCTGACTTCACCGTAAAATATAAGTATCGAAAAAGAGGACACTATTCATGGTATATTGACCGGGATGGACAGGAGGAAAACCGTGAAGAGACACCATATTTTTGTCATACCCCTGCTTATTCTATTTGTTGGCATATCAGGCGGATGCTTCAGCGGCACCGGGACATTGGCCGACTACTTCGCCTGGCAGAGCCTTGGTGGCGTGTGGACAGGCGGCCTGCACCTGACGGATAGTCGTGATATCTATATAACAATGACATTCACCGAATTCGACGGCGAGTCTTTTCATGTGAAGGTTGAAGCCGGCGAAGGGGATGATTATATCTCTAACGAAGCGGATGCCACATATGAGCAGTCGACGAGATATTTCACCTTCGACCTTCTGCCGTTCTTTGGCGGGCCATGCCATGTGACCGGCTCTATAACCGATCTCTACACCATCAACGGGAATATGAGCATCAACCATCCAGTTGACGGGATCATAAGCGGTTACTACGATGTGAATTTCCCGCATTAGGATACTTGTGTCCTGATGGCACGGTCTGCGAGTCTTCGAGCTGACCGTGGTCTCGGTGTGTAATCCCTGAATAATCCACGGTCAGTCCTCCCAAGGCGTCGGCCAGACCGTGCCATCAGGAACGAATGTTTTATGAAACATCGGGGTTTAGTGTGCGAGGCCCTTGATTCAGAGTCATCCATCGTAATTATTTCCTCCCGAACTGCACGCGCCACCAGAAACGCATCAACACGAACAGACCCCCGATCCTCTTACCCGGCTGTGAGAATATCCGTGCGAACCATTCTAATTTGAGCTTACGCCAAACCTCGGCCGGACGACGGACCCTTCCCGCGAAAACATCCAGGCTCCCCCCGACGCCTATCTCGACCATCGGCGGTAACGGCGGCTCATCCTTCCCCGAACCGTCATAGCACAGGGGCGGCTTTCCGGCTGCGAGTATTTTCTCACCTAAGGCATCCTGCCTTGGGAACCCCATCCCGCATAGCACTAAATGCGCTCCCGATGCATTCACCAGTTCGATGACCCGCTCATCTTCTTCCGGTTCGAAATATCCATGATGCGTGCCGATGATACGCAGGTTGGTTTTGCCGGATGCAAGTTCCTCTGCTGCTTCCGCCGCGACACTTCCCTCTCCGCCGAGCAGGAATATCGGCCTGCGTACTTTCGCGCATTCCTCCAGCAGCGCCAATGCCAGCTCGATTCCCGGAACGAGTGATACTTTCAAGCCGTGCAGCCTGCGTGCAGCCCATACTATTCCGACCCCGTCGGCGACCACGATATCGGCATCACGTATGAGCCTTGCGATCTCATTATCCTTCAGTGCGGCTTCGACCATGATCGGGTTGAGGGTGATTATCCTTATCCGTTCACCCTTCTCCCACGCAGCCATGCATGCATCAACCGTCCCTTGGAGGTCAATGATGTCGAGGGGAATGCCTGAGATATCCACGCGTTTTTTCCCGGTGCCGGACATGATTAGAATTATAGCTTTTTGGATGAGGGATTTCCTTCGATGTGTCACCGTTTCGACAGATTGTATGAAGAAACATCTGTATTCCGGGTGGCACGTTTCTTATTAGTAGCGCGTGTTTTCCGGGTAGCGCGTATCTATAGGTCGCTCTGCGACCGATGATGCGCGCTTCTGGCAAGGCACGGGCAAGCAATCCATCCTGATGTGAATCCAACCATCATTCGGTGAGCTTGCCCGTGGCACACGGACGATGATGCGCGCTTATTGTAAGACACCGCTGTCCTCGAAGACTCGGATAGCGGTGACACCCGGCGCATTCCGGGTGGCACTGACAAGCGAGTCTTCGAGTTTGTCAGTGTCTTCATTGCTATCTGTTTCACTGACAAGCAATTCAGCCTGGGTGAGGAATTCACTCTCATCTGTAAGCTTGTCAGTACCACCCGGAGGGAGAGACGGTGGCACATGGAGTGGGATTACATGTCACACATCTTATTCACGTTACGTTTGAATTCAGGCTATAATGTGTATTGAGGAAACACCTATGGCTGAAAATGAAACCAACGATGCCCTTGCGGCGGACAAAGAGGAAGGACGACAGGGGAAAAAGGAATCATCCGGTACCGTAAAAGGTCTGGCGGTGGTTCTTGTAATAATTGCATTCGCTGTCGTGGGATACCAGGTTTACATGAATTTCTTCTATCTGCCGTTTGATGCCGCCATGGTAAGGCACGATGGCGATACTCTCTACATTGTTGCAATAGGTGATGTCGGCCCGGATGCAATTGAGGTTGTCAGGGCAAACATCATACGGGAATTCCCCGAATTCGACGGGATCGAAATCATCAATATGCCCCTTCCCGAAGATGCCAAGGTCGATCTTGGCCCGAACACAAGACCGCCATACTCAGCCGATGCCCTTCTCGATGCAATGGCCGGGATCACCGACCGGATGCCTGACCTGTTCAAGGCGATGGGAGTTGTCGAGGAATCTCTCTACATGGAAGTCGAAGGACCTGAGCGGGATATCTGGGGTCTGACCAATGCGATCGGCGGTAATTTCGGGGTAGTGAGCACTACTCTGAAACGTCATGAGTTGGAACAGGAAGGCCACAAACCGGGCACCGAAGATTATGTTTACTATTTAGATATATCTCTCGGCAAAAGCACGCTCCATGAATTCGGACACCTGATGGGATTGAACCACTGCAACGGCGAAGTCGGTTGCCCGATGGAAATATCATCCCTCATATCAGTTCTGGAAAAACGCGGCAATGTCTTTTGCGACAAACACCGCAAGCAGTTAGAGGGACTTTACACGATGTGGGGAATATGATGCGCCTTGTGCCGTTTGACCATGTTTACTTCTCAGGAGCAGTAGTTATACTATTTTAAGTACGAATATGTATTGGTGTTTCGGGAATTTATTCCCGAAATCCTTTGATTATTGTCCTGAACAGTTTCGGGAATAAATTCCCGAAACACCGACACCGATACTGATACCGACACTGATACCGAAAGTGGTTAGCTGATTTACGCGGTTTTTCTCCCCCCCGCTTGCGGGGGGGAGTTAGAGGGGGGGGACAAATTTGCATTAATTGGGCGAAGTTTGACATCAAAATAAGTAGCATTACTTTTCGAGGTGGAAACGATGACACGTAGTCTGAAAATCAGTTTTGCATGTTTGACAATTATAATTCTGGCGATCTTAGCTGGCTGCTCCGGAACCGCCGGTAATAACCCGGCCGAACCATTGTCGCCGATTGAGACCCGGATATCCGATTCAAATGACAGAACCCTCTGGGGTTACTACGAAATATATGTTGACCCTGTCGCGCCCAGCGTTGAGATAACTGCGCTGCGACAGGCAAGTATGCACCTGAACGCCCTGAAATATTTGGAAACACCGACGAGCACTCTTGTCAGCCTTGAAGGCCCGTTACATATCAACGGTGACGTCTTGACCGTTAATATCGGCCTTACGCATCCCTTCCCGCAGTTGATATTCACCGGATTCGATGTGCGCGGCATCCTGGTATCCCGGGGCAGCATCGATTTCGGCGACGGTCTCATAGCACCGGGAAAAGGTGATCTTCGGCTCCTGAACGCCGATGGATACACGCGATTCTGGAATCCCACGGATTTCTCCGGTTCGGGTTACCAGGACGGCATACTCGGCACACCGAATTCAGTGGGCAATTTCAACGCCACGGTGAACGGTTTCAAATATTTCGCCGACGGTCTCGGTGCAGAGGATTCATTCGCTGATTTCACATCATCACTGCGGGGAGCATTCACTTCCAGCACAAAAAATGTCAGGCGATATGAACTGAAGGTCGGTGCTGCCGGTGTGCTTTTCAATTACGCGGTTGATGCCTCTTGGGCGATGCCCGATAACAAGCCCCCGACTGTCCCCGATGATTTCGATGTCACCAAAGCCAACTCAAAGGAAGCATGGAAACTCGTGCCGCATTTTGAGAATTTACTTACACTCACCGGCGGTAACTGTGATGTTGAAGTAGATGTTTACGACTGGCAGGGTGGTGCGACAATTGATGCGGTCACTATAAGTGCACCGCAATTCTTCCCTGGTCCGTTAGCGCTTGGGGACCCGGTTGATAATGGCGATTATGTCACCTACTCCACAACCTTCAGCAACGATTCAGGCATATCCGCCGAATCACATGTGCTGATAACAGCCACCGATACCGGGGCTTCAACCAACCAGTATCTCGAAGCGTTTTATGTTGACCATCTCATGGTGCTTGCCGGTGATGTGGTAATCACCCTCGCGGAAGATGCCGATTTCAAAACACCCGGGACCGACTACGAATACGGCTTGAAGGAATTTAACTTCGGCACCGCGGCTTCTCCCATCGACTACACCGACCTCGATGGACCGTGGGATTTCACGGATATTACATATACGGATTCCGACCATCGTACCGTCTTCGACACCACCGACGATGAGGTGAGTGGATTCGTGAACGATTTCCCTCCCGATGTTGAATATTTCCTGCGTGAAGGCACTGACAACGGAATGTTCAGGGCCGAGGAACATAACGAGGCTTCGGATTCGTTATATCTGTATGGTGTTTACTACCCGGGGGATTTTGGAGCAATTGTATTCGACACACCTGGGGCGTTCCAATATCCAATGGACATCAATACCGATACGACTGTCCAGAAATCTGTTGTGATAATCCCGTTCCTGCTTACCATCGTTTTTGAGTACCGCACCGTGGCAATCGGTCAGGGATGGACAAAGGTTCCCTATGATGGTGGAACATGGCACAACTGCCTTCTCACAAGAGCCACACTCGAGATGAATTCCAGTGGGGCAATGGGAGAAGGCTGGCTCGGTACGGCCCTGCAGTATGAATGGTTGGCAGATGACGGAACCTGCGTCGCCATGCTTATGTCGGCTAACGCGGTTGACAATGACCCGAATTTCGATGACGTTACATTCGAGTTTATCGGCTCCGGCGATTTCTTGGCCTTGCAGGATATTACAACTTTTTAGGGATAAATTGGGGACAGTCACCTATTTCTTTATGTACATTTATCTAATTTGTATCGCTTTGGAGAAGAAATAGGTGACTGTCCCTAATTTATCCGAAGGTTGGTGTTATGTTCTCACCTAAATGTTCGATATGGATTTCCTGCCTGGTGTTGACGTTGGCTGTCATCGCAATCGGCTGTTCCGGCGTGTCGGATTCGGTTACTCCTCAAGCACCGCAACAGAATTACGTGAACTCGATAACTCCTTGAACAGGACCCTTTGGGGTTATTATCAAATATATATAGATCCCTCCACTCAGCAGGTGAAAGTATCACCCCTTCGTCAAACCGCCGCGCACCTTAATGCGCTCCAGTATATGGAGACATCCACAAGCACCCTCGTAACCCTCGAAAGCCCTCCGCAATTCGGTGACGGGAAGGTCATTGTCGATATCGGCCTGACGCATCCTCTCTCGAGTAAACGTTTCACCGGATTCGATGTGCGCGGCGTGGTTATTTCGCGCGGAAGTATCGAGTTCGACGCCGATTATATTTTCCCCGGGCCGGGTGACTTCCGTCTGCTGAATCCCGACGGTTATACGCGCTTCTGGAATCCCTCGGAATTCCTCGACTCAGGTTATCAGGATGGCATACTTGGCCTACCGCATTCCATCGGTCAGTTCAACGCCACGGTGAACGGCTTCAAATATTTCGCCAATGGTCTCGGCATCGATGAGCTTCTAACCGACTATTCACCGGTCCTGAGAGGCGTATTAGGTGCC
>CBDVBS010000069.1:0-11875 GCA_965372275.1 uncultured bacterium
CGGTCAGACTCGAAGACTCGTCAGACCGTGCCACCCGGATATCATAATTCCTGATCACCCCTACGCAAGACTTGCCATGTCAGCCAAATCTATATAATGGCGAAAGTCGAGAGGGAATCACGGGGGATCAAAACTGCCAGCGCGAATGAGTTTTCACATATCTTTCAAACTCAATCTGCCGACGTAAACGGGCAAAGTATATATTAATAAAAAGCAGGATTCCCGCAATAAGATGAAGTACAAATCCCGAGGAAATGTAATTCAAATAGGATAAGGTCACATCCCATGTAAACCCTGCCTTCTCCTGCAAACCGTAAAGATAGACAAACTCGATGGTGAAAACCACGAGGCCCATCAGGAGGAACAACCCCCATACAGGTCGTCTCCATGAAGCGAGCAAGACAGCAGCCATGGCAATGAGGATATTCGCGATGATCAAGTATGCCGGCAGTGAATTGCCGAATACGCCGGGATCGTTGAATACTTGCCGGTCCAACCATGGAAGGAAACACGAGAATACCAAAAGAACCGCGGCGATGATGGCGATGATTTTCGGGCTGGCAACCGCCACGGTGATCATCCTTTCCATTCTGACCACACTGAGTTCTACCGCTTCTGCCTTGTCAGCTTCTTTCGCTGCAACTTCAACCGGGTCAATCGGGACGGGAAATCGTTCCCCGCAATCAGCACAGAATACTATTCCCGAGTCGCATATCGCGCCGCATTTCGCGCAGGCTTTTTCCGGTGGACGTTCGGCGAGAACTTCCTTTCCACATCCGGAACAGAACCGTGTTCCTTTATATATTTCAACCCCGCAGTTGCTGCACCTCGATATGTCAGCCGGTGAAGGAGTTTCCGCAACAGGTTCACCGCAAACCCCGCAGAATTTGAAACCCGGTTTGATTGCATTTCCACAGGATACGCAGGGTCTGCCCGGTTGCGGATGTATTACCCGGGCGGTTTCGGATTGGCCGGTATCGTCGGGCTTGGAGCGGAGTGGAAATCCACATTGATGGCAGAATTCCGCGCCAAGCCATGTGTACTTGTTGCATGATGGACATCTACCGATGTTCTTTTCCGCCATTATTTTTCAGACCCCTTAGACCAATTCTCCATAAGAAAGACTAATTCAATCGGGTGCCGCACACTTCAGTGTGCGCTAATCCCCAAGTTATCGTAGTTATTAATCAATTTTTGCCAACATAGAACGAATTAAAGTCACTCATAGAAAAACCAGAATGCCCCCCCCTAACCCCCCCGTGGACGGGGGGGGTAAAGAAAGAATATCAGATAGTTACAACCCATTAGTTTCTCCTATAAGCCACCCCTCGCACACTGAAGTGTGCGGCACCCGGCAACCAGCACTCATCGCACACTGAAGTGTGCGGCACCCAGCAACCAGCACCCAGCTTGAGAAAAAATATTTACCAAGTAGAATTGGTCTTATTTGCAAAATATTCGCATCGGGAATTACTCGCGCCATCGCTTGAACCCGCCGGTTTTGACGATTATAACACCATCGGGTTTCCTGTCGGATTTTCCAGCCACGAGTTTCCCGGCGACCATGTATGTAACCCTGTCCTCGGACTGGTTGTAGATATCCATGCCCACGGTCATTTCGCTTCCGAACCCGGCAAGGATATACGAATCGAACCTGCCGTCATGATCGGTATCGAACGCCTTGTAGAGAAAAGCGCCGGGAAGGAAATACTGGTTATCCTTCGAGCCCCGATAGACATGGTAATCCTGCCAGATGGAAGATGTCGGTATCAACGGATTCGAAAGTATGTTACCCATCTTGATCCCTTTGTATCCGAACCGGGCATCCGTTTGAACAACCCGTCCCCAGGTTTTCTTGAGACTTTCAAATTCATTGGACTCCATGCCCCAGAAGAACCCGTTGAAGCCGGGACGTCTTCGTTCCGCATAATAAGCCCGTCCCAAATGGAAGGGATTTATTGGATAGCTTTCAAGATAACCCTCTTTCAACAATGGGTCGAGGGCTTCGCCGGACATTGCCCACGATGCGGGGTCGCCCCCGAATATGTAGCCCGGGTATTCCCCGTTGCGTGTGAAGTAAACTTCCAGGGCGTCCTTTATCTCGCCGATGCCCTTCTCTACCTTGTACTCATGATCCTCCATCTCAAGGTTCGGTATCAGTAGCACACAAGGCGCGTACGCGAGGAAGTAGCAGAGGAGCATGGTTGACACGATATTGGCGAACACGAGAATCGTAAATACGCGCCTGAAGCCGAGTGGGCCGAATATGATGGCCATCGGCAGGAATTCGCATACGACGATCAGGAGAAACCACTGTGCCGCTCCCCACGAGGTGACAAAAGGCCATCCAAGGGAAAAAAAACCGGTAACGGCAATCGAGACCGCGATGACGAATGATGCGATATTAATGAAGAAGACCTTTGCCCAGGTGTCCCATCCGACTTTTCCAAGGACAAACCTGAACACCAACCCTTCCGCTATCACGGTGTAGATGATGCCAAGGGATATCGAGTAGAACGTCTGCATAATAGGTGCATTTATTATAGCAGTAAGGACTGACGAGTCGAATCTTTATATAGGATGATTCCCCCCGCTCCGGGTTCAAAGTCAGTCGATTTTCGCCATCAGGCGTTCGCTGAGATATGTGTAACGGTGGGCGAGATGGTCGTTGCGAAGTGCGATCCCGAGAGCACGTTTCGAGCCGACGAGTATGCAAAGCTCCTTTGCGCGAGTCACCGCCGTGTAGAGGAGATTGCGCTGAAGCATAACATAATGCTGCGTCGTCAGTGGGATGACCACTACCGGATATTCACTTCCCTGGGATTTGTGGACGGTGATGGAATAGGCATGCTGGAGTTCATCGAGTTCGGAGAGCTTGTAGTGGACCGCGTGATCGAACCCGACTATCAGTTCCCTCTCCTGGAGGTTGATCTGCGTGATTGAGCCGATATCGCCGTTGAATACTTCCTTGTCATAATTGTTACGGATCTGCATGATCCTGTCCCCCACCCTGAATGAACGTCCGCCGATTATCAGCTCCTCGTTTTTCACGGCCGGGTTGAGTTTTTCCTGGAGCATCCTGTTGAGATTACGGGCACCCGCGTCGCCGTTATGCATGGGGCTGAGCACCTGGACATCCTTCTTTGGATCAAATCTCTTTTTCAGTTTTTCGGATGTGATGTTGACGATAGTTTCAGCAATTTTGGCCGGCTCCTCCACGACTATCATGCGGAAGACCTTTTTGATTGTATCGCCTTCGAGTATAGGTATCGATCCCTTGTTGATGCGATGCGCGTTTACGATGATCGCCGAGTGTTCGGCCTGGCGGAATATTTCTTCAAGGCGCACGGTGTGCACGATTCCCGAGTTGATGACATCCTTCAGGATATTTCCAGCGCCAACCGATGGAAGCTGGTCGACATCACCGACCAGGACAAGCCGCGCACCCTTTGGCAATGCCCGAAGCAGGTGGTAGCAGACCATGTTGTCGAGCATACTGGCTTCATCTATGACGAATACATCACCGGTCAAAGGGTTTTTCTCATTACGAAGGAAACCCCCGCCTCGTGGATTGAATTCGAGCAGACGGTGAACCGTGTAGGCGGGACATCCGCAGGATTCGGAAAGACGTTTCGCGGCGCGTCCGGTGGGGGATGCCAGTACCACTGCTTTTTGCAGACGTTCGAAAAGCCTGCACAGGATGCGGAGCGCGGTCGATTTGCCGGTGCCTGGACCGCCGGTGATTACGACAAGCTGGTTGGCGTAGCAGGATGAGATACCACGTCGCTGTTCCTCGTTAAGGGCAAGTTTCTCCCTGTCTTCGATCTCGGAGATTATTCGACCGAGTTTTTCGTCGTCATAAACCCTGACTTTTCCCTTCGACATTTCCGCAAGACGTTTGGCAATATACTTCTCGCCAATTATCAGCGGAATCAGGAACACGCGCTCGTTATCCTCGACGACTATATCCTCCGCAAGGGCGAGGTATTTCACGGCATCCATGCCGGCTTTTTCATCGGTTTCAGTCAGTTCGACGGCAGCGGCAACCAGTTCTTCCCGGGGTAAATATGTGTGGCCATCCTCGGTAGCTTTTTTGAGGGCGTATTTCACGGCGGCACGAATACGCTTGGGCGAATCTTTCGGCAGTCCGAGTTTTCGGGCGATGACATCGGCGGTAAGAAACCCAACGCCGAAAATATCATCCGCTAAACGGTATGGGTCCTCGCGTAAGACCGAGAGGGAAGCGTCGCCGTATTCGCTGTATATCTTCGCCGCGAGAGTCGTGGGCACATTGTAGGATTGCAGGAAGAGAATTATTTCACGTACTTCCCGATGCTTGCGATAACTTTCAATAAGGGTTTCGCATCGCACCCGGCCCATGCCCCGAACCTCGCGAAGGCGCGTGGGTTCATTCTCAATTATATCCAGCAACTCGACGCCGAAGTGTTTCACCAAACGCTTGGCATATTCCGGGCCGATGCCATACACCCAATCGGATGACAAAAATTTCTCCAGTCCCTTGGAAGTTGTTGGAATATGAGGGCGATAACTTACGACCTTGAATTGGCGTCCCCATTTCGGATCGTCTTCCCATGTCCCCTTGAGCGCTAAATATTCACCGGGCTGCACGGAAAAGAGGATGCCCTTCACGGTCACCTGTCCCGCGCGTTCGGCGGGGTTGAATCGGGCGATAGTGAAACCGTTATCGGGATTCTGAAAGGTTATACGTTCCATTACCCCTTCAAGGTCGGTTAGTTCATTTTCCGTACGGCTCATAGGTCGGTGAATTTTAGCATCCTATAGAATGGCATGGCAAACGTATTGAGAATCAGGTCAACTGTAGATCCCTGAATGACACAATATATTGGAGCTTTGTCAGACGGTTACGCACACTTCACCCCAACGTTGCATAAATGTTTAAATATATTTGGAGCCTCAAACAAAATGTGTCTTTACAATATTTTCGAAGCCCCCCCCTAATTCCCCCCCCCGCTTGCGGGGGGGGATTAAACGGGGGGGCATGTCGATAGCTCATGTAAATTCCGTACTTCACAAAATATGAGTCCCGGTATTGGTCACCTACAATCTTCGAAGACTCGTTTGTAGGCGGCACCCAGACTTAAGATAAATATTTATGCAACGCCGGGGTTCAGTGTGCGATCCAGCAAAACAGGTAAGACCAATACCACTTGGCAAGTATTCTTTCCATCAGGCGGGTGCCGCACACTTCAGTGTGCGACCCCTGCAAAATCAGGCAAGACGTACTTTGAAAGGTGCGGTACCCAGATATTATGAATACTTGCTTCGCAGAATTGCTATCAGTTATATCAAGATAATGCTGTCCCGATATAATTGCATTTGGTATCAACCCCTAAACAAGTGCCATTCGGGATACATGACGTTAATATATATGCCTGCATGTCGATACTATTCATGGTAGAATAATATTGTATTATAGCAGGAGGTGCGAAATGGACGTCGGGCCTCTCAACCCAATCCAGCCACCCGTTCAGAAGCCACAGGAAGGCAAGCAGGAACGGACAGGCAAAGTAAAATCCGATGTTAACAGGCTTACGGCAAAACCGCCGGATAGCAAGCGGGTATCCGGTGATAGAGCTGATATTTCCAACAAGGACACCAGTCTCAAGGACATGCAGGCCAAGGTGGCCATCGGGAATACGGCAAGCCGGGCGGTACTCACCCTTATAAAAGGGATAAAAGACGCAGGTAAGGGTCTCAACTCGGAAAAAGCAAGGGACGATATCGACAAGGCATTGAATGCCAAGTTCGACGGGAAACCTGTATTCAACGGCAAGCAACTCACTCATCGTACATCCAACGGTAAAACGGTTAGTGTTACCGTTCCCGACAGGAAAAAGGCCACCCAGTTGATACAACAGGCGGCCGATGATATCGCCAAGGGAAAGAAGCCCGAAAGCAGGGCATTCAGAGAGCTGAACAAACTTCACGAGAAAACCGTCGATTTCACCAAGGCTGTCAAGGATGATGTAAAGAACATGGTGGATATTTCCAACAAGACCGCCAGCCATACGAAGTCGGCTGATGTACGCGCCATGAGGGAGTCACTGAGGCAAGTATCCAATCGCCTTGATAAAACGGCCCCACAGGATGTCACAAGGCAGATGGCGCATAAAACGGTTAAATTGCTCAAATAGAGATAGAGATGGAATACGGGACAGGCCTCAGTAGTGCAGGCGTTGGGCAACCGGCATAATATGCTGTTCGGAGGTAACGTTCTCCATTTCTAAAGGCCCGTCCCTGGTACTATTTAAAAAGCCGCCTTGAAGGCGGCTTTTTTGATTCCAGTTATACCCGATCATTCCTCGTAGCTGTGGACAGTCAGTTCCAAATCCTCATCGTATGAGAATCCATCGTCATAATCGATCTCCGGCTCCGGGGGCTCTGGATTATACTTAGCCTTAAGCTTACGCTTTGGCTCGGGTTTGATATCCCTAATCTCCCTCTCGCGGCTTTCAAGGTCATTGCGGAAATTCTTCGCAACCCTGTTGGTCATGCCGTCTATCCGGATGGGGAATTCACCGCCGGAATTTTCGATGATGATATCTGAGAACAGAAGTCCCTTGTGGACCTTGATGCTCGCGATCCTGGCTAAGGGAATCGATTCCTCGTTGACTATCCAGAACCACGGGAAACGCCTCTTGCGCGTGCGCACATGGAATTTCTCCACGAATGTTTCCCTCGGGAAGATCAGGTGCTTTTTCATTACCCATCTGCTTGCGACGTAGCGGCTCATATTATCACCCTCCTACGTATTCATAATATTTTCGGGGGATTAAGAGCGGAATTAGCTTATCATTATTAATGGAGGGGGAAATTTACCTGATCGGCTTCCAGGTGCGTGCGCCGAAGTCGCCGTCTTCACCCCAGGCGTTGACGCCCGGAGTAGTGTCGCGATATACGCGGAGAGTCTGGTCTTCACGGATGGCAAAGGTGGCAAGATAGCCGGGGGGGCTTGTTACAAGAGGAAAAGCAATTGCGGTGAATGCTGGATTCGGCCAGACGTCAGCCTTTATCGGCTTGTAGATATTGATAACGAGCGAATAATTTTCGATGGAGTTACCCATCGTATAATCATCCCGGACATAACCTGTTCTCCTGAGTGCTTCCCAGCTTCCATAGCAGCCTTCGAGGTTGACCTGTTGATATGCCATCTGGGTTTCGCCAAATGCTCTAAGGGTTGTGATTGCCCTTGATTCCCAGACTGAGCTTTTTTTGTTCAGCAAGGGGGGCAGGAAAATCGCGAGTACGATATAAATCATTATCAGGATAGGCAAGAGCTGACAGCCGATCCAGTTAGAAGTTCGAGATGCCTTTATTTTACGAAGCTCATTTTCAATATGCTGTTTATCCCGCTTCAATCGCTATTTTCTCCTAACACCAATTCCCTTTAAGAAAGACTCATTGAATCGGGTGCCGCACACTTCAGTGTGCGCCAATCCCCATGCAAAGTCATTCATCGCACACTGAAGTGTGCGGCACCCATTTTATCCAGCACGTGCTTTGTGGAATTTGGCCTCATCAAACATAATATCACGCTAATCTGATACTACTATGAAAATGGCCACAAAAAAAGGGCGGGCTCGATGAGCCCGCCCAGTGTAGGTAACCATAAATGATATTACCTGATGGGTTCCCAAGTCAATCCGCCGTAATCGCCGTTCACGCCCCAAGCGTTGGCGCCTGGAGTATTGTCACGATACACACGGAGTGTCTCATCTTCCCTGATACAGAAAGTAGCCAAGAATCCCGGAGGACTCGTCTGATATGGGAAGGCTACGATCGTAAAGGTATTATCACCGATACCTCCGGAACCGAGACCACTATCTGAAGATGATGCGTTGACAACCGACTCCCAGAGGGAGTAGTTCTCGATGATGTTACCTTTCGTGTAACCATCAGCAAGATAAGCAGTTTCAACCAATGCATCCCAGGAGCCCCAATGCCTATCATTATTTGTGTTCTGATAAGCAAGCTCGGTCTCACCGTAGGCACGCAGCGTAGTCTTTGCTCGTGATTCCCATGCAGACCTCTTAGCGTTTAAGAGCTGCGGAATCGCTATTGCGGCAATGATTGCTATGATTGATGCCACAACCAGAAGCTCGAGCAGAGTAAAACCTTTATGGTTCCTTGCCTTTGAAAAAGCCCTAAACAAACCTGTCACCTCCTTCTACTTAAGAATTATTCATATGGAAAGTGGGTATGTGGGCAAAATCACTTTCCTCAACTAAATATATCACAAAGGTGCATATGTAACAATATGACGTCACACACTTTAACTAATTATTTAGATGCATTAAATCCCGATTTCTTAGGAATTTCCTTAATTTGTTAATGACCACTTGTCACGCCGGTATCGGACATCTGCTGGATGGCTCCAAACAACGGCATATAGAGGGCTACAACAATGAACCCGATAACGACTCCCATCACTACAATCAGGATAGGTTCGATCATGGTTGTGAACGAGTCAATCGTATAGTCAACTTCCCGGTCGTAGAATTCCGCAACTTTCTGCAGCATATCGTCGAGGCTACCTGTTTCCTCTCCTACCGCTATCATATCAATAACCATCGGCGGGAACTCGTTTGTTTCCTCAAGGGGATATGCAATTCTTTCGCCTTCCTTGATCGATTCTTTCGCCTTGGCAACCGCTTGTGAGATAACCATATTACCGACGGTCTCTTCGACAACTGTAAGGGCTTTTACGATCGGCACGCCTGAACGTAGAAGAATGGCGAGTGTCCTGCTGAACCGGGACAGGGCAATTTTTCGAAACAACAGACCGAAGGCCGGGAGTTTCAGCTGTATTTTATCAAGAATTCGCCCGAAGAATGGATATTTGCCCAAGTGCTTAAAGACAATCGCTATAATGATAATAGCTCCAGCTACCCACAAGAAGTAGTTGTGCAGGACGTTTGACGCGACAACAAGGACCTTGGTCATTACGGGCAGTTCGGCTTTCATCTCCTTGAATATCTCGTCAAACTTGGGAACGATGTAATAAAGCACACCGATAACAATAAGGCCTGCCGCGATCATGATGATGATCGGGTATCGAACCCCCGCCTTGACCTTGGACCTGACCTCGATTTCCCTCTCAAGGTCATGCGCGATTCGTTCGAGTACGATGTCAAGCGAGCCGGATTCCTCACCGGATTTAATCATGGCCACGATGAGTGAGCCGAATGTCCTGGGGTGCTGGCTCATCGCGAAGGAGAGCGAGTATCCCTCCTCGACCTTCAGTGAAATATCCTTTATTACGTCAACCAGGGTAAGATTTTCCGTCTGTTTCTCGATGATACGAAGCGCGCGAAGGATGGGGAGACCAGCGTTGATCATGGTGCTGAGCAGCCTGGCGAACACGGAGATATCCTTGAGTTTCACCGGGCTGAGACGCTGGATTGCGCGGTCTATTCGCTGGTAGAATGAGTTCTCATTGACCTCTGTGATACGGTTGATGTAGTACCCCTGGTCCCTCAACCTGTCAATGAGCTGGTCTTTACGGTCCATGGTTATGGTACCCTGGATCGTCTTTCCCGAAGGATCCTTGACCACAAAACTAAACTTAGGCACGATTGTTCGCTCCTTTCAGAAGTTCATCAAACTCAAGCATATTGTGGACGTTGGCGAGAGCTTCCTGCCGGGTGATAGAACCCCGCGTATACAGGTCTTTTATCGCCCCATCCATTGTCTGCATACCATCTTTTTGGCTGGTTTGCAAGACCGAGTATATCTGGAACTGCTTGCCTTCACGTATCAGGTTTGCAACCGCCGGGGTGTTGATAAGCACCTCCACGGCGGGGATACGCCCTGACAGATCGGCTCTCTGCATCAATTGCTGCGTGAAGATAGCCTTGAGCGCTGTTGAGAGCTGATACCTTATCTGTAGCTGCTGGTACGGCGGGAAGACATCTATGATGCGGTCAATCGTCTGCGGGGTATCGATTGTATGCAGCGTGGCGAAAACCAGGTGGCCGGTTTCAGCCGCCGTGATGGCAAGGGAGATGGTCTCAAGGTCTCTCATCTCACCGACGAGGATGACATCCGGGTCCTGCCGGAGTACATGCTTCAATGCTTCGGCGAATGAATAAGTATCCTCACCCAATTCCCTCTGGTTCACGACCGACATCTTGTGCTCGTGGACAAATTCGATAGGGTCTTCGATGCACATGATATGACATCGACGGCTACGGTTGACTACATCGAGAATCGCTGCTAACGACGAGGATTTACCGGACCCGGTCGGGCCTGTAAACAGGATCAATCCCCTCTTCAGCTTGGACATTTCGCCGCATATTGGGGGAAGGTTCAATTCGCCAACAGTTGGGATACGCGTGGGAATCAATCTCAGGACGACCCCGACGCTTCCTTTCTGGTAGAAACAGTTTACACGATACCGGCCAAGGCCGGTAAAACCGATCGCGAAGTCGATTTCACGATTTCGTTCAAATTTGGTGACTTGCTTTTCGCTCATCAGCGAACGTGCTATGTCAAGGGTGTCCTCAGGTTTAAGCACGGGTTGGTTCTTTACGGGTTTCAGATCACCGTGGACCCTGATTATGGGAGGCACGCCCACAGTGATATGTATATCCGAAGCTTTCGCTTTAATAGCCTGGGTCATCAAATCGGCTATATCCACTTCGGAATGAAATTCGATTCTATCGTCGCGATATTCGGTTACCATAATAATAAGGAAGCCGATTAATCCTCCTGTTTTATCCTTCAGGAACATTACCGGCCCAAGTTAATCTATACTCCAATTGGTTCAAAACTATTCGATTATTAAATTTCTTTTGATACCGCGCAGAAGCCGGAATATTCCGGTTAGCAAGCCCATTTACAGGGCTTCATCAAGCAATTCCGGGTCAACCTGGTCCAGCAATCTCTCATCCTTGAATTCATCCAACTGGTTCTCGGCGAATTCATCGAGGTATCCGTCAGTACCATAGACGGGGGCTTCTTCCTTCCTCAGGGTAGTGATACGGATAGCCTCAGCGAGAGTTGTGATACCCTTGAGCACCTTGACAAGCGCCGCCTGTTCGAGGGCGATCATGCCCTCGCGTATGGCAACCTCCCTGATTTCATCGGTGCTTGCATCACGCAATATCAGTTCACGTATTGCCGGGCTGACACGCATCTGCTCGAAGATACCGGTTCTGCCCTTGAACCCGGTGTTCCTGCACAGGGTGCATCCACGACCACGGAAGAGTTTCGATTCATCAATCTCGCGGCCGGGGAAGAATTTCTTGATCAATGCTCTTAACTCGTCCTCCGCGGCGACAGGTTCCTTGCATACTGAACATACCGTCCTCAGAAGCCGCTGGCTCATGACGCCGATGCAGGATGCCGCAACGAGGTAGTTTGGAGCACCCATCTGAACGAGGCGTACGATCGAAGACGGGGCATCGTTGGTATGGAGGGTGCTGAAAACAAGATGGCCGGTGAGCGACGCTTCAATCGCGGCGGTCAACGTCTCATCATCTCGAATCTCACCAACGAGGATGATATCGGGGTCCTGGCGTAGGAATGATTTCAATGCATTGTTGAATGTCAGTTCAGCCTTGGGATTGACCTCAACCTGGTTGATCCCTTTCAGCGTGTACTCCACGGGATCTTCAATCGTAACGATATTGACTTTTGTATCGTTCAATAGGTTGAGAATCGAGTAGAGCGTGGTGGATTTACCGGAACCGGTAGGACCTGTTACAAGGAAGATTCCCCACGGGCTTTCGGTGACATCCCTTACAAACCTCTCCTCGTAATCCTCAAGACCAAGTTTGTGAAGGCCAACCATCGCGTTGTTCTTGTCGAGAATTCGAAGCACCATCTTTTC
>CBDVBS010000070.1:0-11781 GCA_965372275.1 uncultured bacterium
GCACGGTCTGACGAGTCTTCGAGTCTGACCGTGGTCTTATACCAATTTTAGAAATGAACACTTGAATAAACGGGTAGTGTAGGTCTCCCGACCTACACATGCCCCTACGTAACGCCGCAGGTCAGAGACCTACGGTACCCAGTTCGCTTTTAAAAAGAGTTGATTTACAGAATTGGTCTTAGTATGGGGTTATTCATTATCTACAGTCAGCCCTCAATGTCGCAATATTTTCTTCAGTGAAGCTGCTATCCTTCTAAGCGCCATTTGGGACAGTCCCGCGAAGACTCGGGACAGTCCCCAATGGCAATTGTATCTCAGAAATCGGAGTCGATGAATTCGGCGTAGATGGCATACTCGGGATCAAGCTGGGTAAAACCCCATTCGAGCAATTCTTCCGCGGCGGGCCACTGGCAATTCCTCTCGGCACCGAGTACAACGGCGAGAAGCTGGTGATCTTTATATGTTGCGCTTGCCGCGAGGCAATATTTCGCGGCGTTTGTGAAGCCCGTCTTCACACCGTTGCAGAGTGGATAATCATCTAAAAGCCTGTTGGTGGATCTGAATATAACATCATCCCGTATCCCGAATTTGGGATAGAAAATCTCCCTGGTTGAAACGGCGGTACGGAAAAATTCATATTGCATCGCGTAGGCGGAAAGGATCGCTAAATCGTAGGCGGAGGACAGGTGCTCATCGTCCGGCATACCAGATGGATTCACGAAATGTGTATCGTTCATCCCAATCTCGACCGCCTTGGCGTTCATCATATCGATGAAGTTGTCAATGTTTCCACCGATATGTTCCGCTATTGCGCGCGCACCGTCATTGCCCGAATTGACAATTGTCGCCATCAACAGATCGCCCAGCTTTAGTTGTTCGCCTTCGGAGATCAGCAACCTGTGCCCGCGAATCTGTGTGGCCCAGCGGCTTACGGTGACGATATCGTCGAGGTTCCCATTCTCGATGGCGAGTACGGCGGTCATTACTTTGGTGATGCTTGCAGGCGGGAGTTGTATATGCATTTCCTGGGCCAACATGACCTCGCCGGTGTTGAGGTTCAACAACAGGTATGACGGCAGTTCGTGGTAATAGGGGGCCGATAATGCTATCCCGCCGGAAAACAGTGGGAAGAGGAAAATGAAAAGACTGAATGTCGCATATTTTGTAATCCTCAACACTTCAGTGAAATATCAGGAGCCCGGCTCTCGAGACACAACCTCCGCTTTGCCGATACCAAGGTCGGCGGCTTCAATGGAAATATCTTCTTCCGGTTCATCAACCTGGTCACGGTCGAAGTCGATCTCAAGTTTGGGTAGCTCATCCACCGATTCAAGGCCGAAATGGTTAAGGAATGATTCGCTTACGGCATATTCGTAAGGCAGCCCGGGAATCTGGCGTTGGCTAACGATTTTTATCAGAGCCCTTTCGAGGAGTGATTTCACGATGTATGACGAATCGACGCCCCTTATTAGGTCCATCTCTTTGCGTGTGATGGGCTGGTGATAGCCTATTACCGCCAATGTCTCCATGGCTGAATGAGAGAGACGACGCTTCCGCTGGTACTCGAAGAACTCCGACAACTTCGGACCGATCTCGTGATCGGTTACCAGCTCCCATCCCGAAGTGCAATGTCGAATTCGAATCCCGCGATCTTCATATTCCTTCTCCAGCACTTTCAAAGCCTCGGTGACGATCTCGATGTCGAGTCCCAATCCATCGGCGAGACGTTTCTCCTTGATCGGCGTGTCGGCCATGTAGAGCGTCGCTTCAATCAGGTTCTGCACCCGTTTGAAGTTGTCGAAATCGGCGCCTATTTTGACTGCCTTGGAAATTTCTAACGTCAAATCCTTTCCACCTCGATTGGCGAATTATTGTTGGCCTGATGAATATTTACTTTCCCTTCCTTGCACATCTCAAGGATTGCGAGGAATGATGAGATTACTCTCTGGTATGTAGGCTTCGTGCCTAATAATGTGCTGAAAACAGTTCTAACTCCACGCTTCAGACGTCCTAACAACTCTTTGATCATTGACTTAACGCTGATCGCTTCCATCTGCATCTCAATCGGCGCGCGTTCTTTCCTTCGTCCAATGGTGCGCTCATAATAACTCAACAGATCCGTAAGGGTCATCTCCCCTAATTCAGCGGCGGGTATTAGCGGGAATGCATCATCAACATCGACTCCCCGCCTGTATGTGTATGCCCCCTGAAGCTCCAGTGTCCTGAGATGTTCGAGTGTCTCGCGTATGGCAAGCAGCCTTGCGCGGGCTTCAAGCTGCTTCGCCAATTCGTCGCGCGGGTCTTCAAACTGCTTGAACCACGGATCATTGGGGTCTTCATCGAGGAATTGGGACGGCAGAAGGGTCTTGCTCTTGATGAACATCAACTTCCCGGCCATGGCCAAGAATTCGCTCGAAAGTTGTACATCAATGGTCTGCAGAGCTTTTAGATAGAGCAAATACTCTCTTAGGATGAAGGCTATAGGGATATCATAGATGTTGATCTCATTCTTACGGATGAGATGCAACAGCAGGTCCAAAGGGCCCTCGAAGTCGATACCCGACAGTTTTACGTTGTAGCTGCTCACGGTTTACCTGTACAATCTTACCGCAAATATTTTAACAAATGCAGCGGGGTATTTTCAACAATATTGCCCATCTGAATACCCCGTATGCCGGATTATAACTGAAATTAGGGGAAATCTAAAGGGGTAAACGCTTAAAATCGGGTTAAATCTTCTAAAGCGTATGCATCGAATTCGGTAATCCTTCTGAATTCCGATGCTTCATCCGCGGTCGGCACGAGGATACGGATATCACCGGGAGCGAATTGTGAAAGGTCAACATCCTCCAATGCCCGCCATTCGGCTTCAGCAGGCCACAGTCCATCACCAATTCCCTGCTGAAGGGCTGATGGGGTGGCGTGACTCTCAAGTCCTTCCGGGAGATATTCAACGGGCCTGATTCCGGCATTACGAGCGGCTTTTGTTGAGATGCTGATACCATATGGCTCGAAAGTGGGACGCACAAGCCGTCTTCGCCATTTCATCAATTGGGCGGCCTCATCGGGCGGCAATGCGGTGAATGCAACGGCTTTTCCGCCATCGCGTATCCTCTCGGTAGATGCACGAATTCGTTTCTCTTTCAGAATACGTTTCAATGCGGCTGATGCGGAGCGAGCATAAGACCCTCGACTGTTCACGATATCTCGATAGAACTCGTATGATGTTTCACCAGGCCACGGGGTGTAACTGCGTCTTGTCCAATGGGTGATGTATGGCCATGGTCTGACCTTGGCTACATTGAAGTTTTTTAGAAAAATCGGGATTGACTTCGTACGTTTCGGATAATCAACACGGAATTCCGTGATTATTTCCTTACCGCTTGCGTCTTTCGATTCAAGAAACTCATCCCATCTGCCGGCGGGACGTATGCTGACCGGATAGATTCGCTCCGCAATGGATAATGCGAGATCATCCCGTTTCCTCCACCAGCCCTTTCTGCTTCTGTCGCCGGGAATTATTTGTAACGGCATCCAGATGATGTTCTCCGGCAGGAGGTTGAAATCGCGTGTGATGGACGCCGCGATCTCATCGGTGGATCGTGCCTTCTCTTTGCTTATGAGGACAACCACGGGGCATTCAGCCTGACTCGCCGCGTACAGTGCAATTTCCCAGGTGTTCATTCCGACCGATGCAATGATGGGGAATCCAGATTCGGCGGCATGGTTTATCGCTGCAATGGTGTTAGTCACCCACGGATCATCACCGACGGGTGTTTTGGTCTGACGTGAGTTAAGCACGACCGCGGCAGGCTTGTCGAGGTTTTTTGAAGAGCCGTACTTTCCTGTTCCCGGTATCAAATCATCCACGACATAAGTTTACAATTTTTTATCTAATAAATGTAACCAGCTTGAAATAATCAGCGCCGGTAACTAAGCTGTATTTATAGCTGAAAGATATGACACCATTTCAGGGTTTGAAAATTGAATAACGGGTAGTGTAGGTCTCCGACCTACACTCGCAGGTCAGAGACCTGCGATACCCGGTTTAACTGGAAAAAGAATTGCAAACTACAATTGGTATGAGCATATGATTGTTGGCATTGATACAGGTGGGACTTTTACGGATGTATTCATCATACGCGACGGCTCGATAGACCGTTTCAAACTGCCGTCAACACCGGATGACCCGTCGGTTGTATTCAGAAACACCCTGGAAAAGATTGACGCGATGTATCCGGATGAAAAGCCGGACGTTCTGGTATACGGCTCAACTGTTGCTACGAATGCCCTTCTTGAAGATAACCTGTCTAAAACATGCTTTGTAACCAACAAGGGGTTCGAGGATGTTTTCAGGCTCGGACGTCAGAACCGTCCGGCTGATTCACTCTACTCACCTGTCCCGCCACAAAGGAAAGTTCCGGTTCCGAGAGAGAGAGTACTTGGGATTGATGTACGACAGGGTCACGGTGGGAAAGTGGAGCATCCGTTGGAAGCAGGTGATTTATCAGACCTTGTGTTGATGCTCGATGATATCGATGCCGAAGCGGTGGGCATTGGATTGCTTCATTCATACGCGGATCCATCGGTTGAATTATTTATCGCCGACGCCCTTCGCAGGGCGGGTTTCAAGGTATGCGCATCGGGGAAGATCGACCCGAATCCGTATGAATATGAGCGATTCACAACAACCGCCGTCAATGCCGGGCTGATGCCGCTGATGGGTTCGTATCTCGGAAAGCTCGATGAATTGACCGACGCTGAATTGCTTATCATGCAATCGAACGGCGGGGTTGCATCCGCTGATGAAGTGGCTGAATACCCGATCCGTCTTCTGCTGTCCGGCCCGGCGGGTGGTGTGATGGCGCTTGAACTTCTCGCGGAGTGGACGGGCGGGAAGAAGCTCATCGGGTTTGACATGGGGGGAACATCAACCGATATTGCTATCCATGATGGTGCGTCTCCATTCAGGCAGCAGTTGGATCTGGCGGGATTGCCGATACGATGCCCATCCCTGGATATACAGACCGTTGGAGCGGGCGGTGGATCGATCGTGAGAATCGACCCCGGCGGCGCGCTTGAAGTTGGGCCCCAATCGGCTGGGGCTGATCCGGGTCCTGCATGTTATGGAAATGGTGGACCGTTGACCCTGACTGACTGCAACCTGTGGGGCGGACGTCTTGCAAGTGATATAAGGCTTGCGGGAACCATGAAACTTGATTCCGGCGCGAGTGAGAAGGCTCTTTGTAATGTCGGGGGCGATGTCCTCAACCCCGATGCGCTTGCCGAGGGAGCATTGAAGGTGGTCGCGGCTGTTATGGCCGGGGCGGTTCGCAGGGCCGCGAGAGAACGGGGGGTTGATCCGTCGGAATTCACCCTTGTTTCATTCGGCGGTGCGGGAGGACTTCATGCATCCGACCTCGCGAATGAGGTTGGAATAAAGCGAATACTTATCCCGCGTGATGCGGGTGTATTCAGTGCCCTCGGGATGTCATTCACAAGGCAGCGTAGAGATGAAATGCATCATGTGGGGTTAAGATGGGAACGTGATGCCGATCCGTCAGAAATACTGGATGCCATCGGCGATCTTGTGCCTGAAATTTCCAGCGGTGAGGAAGTCGTTGTAAATGCGAGATGCAGATATCCGGGTCAGCGGTTTACTATCGAGCTTGAATTCGGACCGGATTTGCCAAAGCGATTTGATGAGGAGCACGAACGCAGGTTCGGGATTTCACGTCCCGATGCGCCCGTGGAGATCGTTACGGTTGTTGTGAGTGTCCTTGGGAAGAAGCCTGATATCGGTGCACCATTACATGTACCGGCGGAACCCGATTACGCTGTTCCCGATGGTGCAATTGCGTGGGACTTGTTGAAAGAGGGGGAGCGGATCCAGGGACCGGCAATGGTTGTCGGACGTGAAGCGAGCGCGTGGGTACCGGGGGGATGCATCGCTGAAGTTGACGCGATGGGTAACCTGCGTATGGAGGTGGGGCGATGAGGATCGATCCGGTACGTGTGAGCCTGTTTGCAGGGATAATAGACGGCATATGCGAGGAGGTCGGTACTGCTCTTCAATATTCGGCGCTGGCTGCGAACATCAAGGACAGACGAGATTTCTCAGCCGCCTTGTTCGATGCCGATGGCTTCCTGTGCGGGATGGGCGCGCATCTGCCGGTACATCTCGGCGCGATGCCTCTCGCGGTTGAGGCGGCGATGGAAGTCGGTCCGGCTGAAGGGGACGTGGTTATCCTCAACGATCCGTATCGCGGCGGTACTCATCTGCCTGATATTACGATGGTTGCGCCCGTTCATTTCGATGGACGCAGAATCGGATTCGTTGCCGTGCGCGCGCATCATGCGGATGTAGGCGGCCCAGCGCATGGTTCGATGCCACTCGCGGATTCGATCTATGGAGAAGGGCTGCGCATTCCACCGGTGCTTATTATCAAAAGCGGTGAGAAACGACAAGATATTTTCAACCTGATCCTCGCGAATGTACGTGACCCGGAAGAGCGTGAAGCCGATATCGACGCCCAGATAGCGGCGTGTTTAATCGGGGCAAAGCGGTTGAAGGCGTTGTGCGAACGTTGGGGTACGGAGGAACTCGGGAAGGGATTTGCAGAGCAGTTGAATTATGCCGAAAATCTTGCGGGTGAGTTCATCGCAAAGCTTGAACATGGGTGTTACGAATCAAAAACATATATGGAAGATGATGGATTCGGTTCCGGTCCGGTAACGATTGAATGTGAAATAAATGTTGGGGGGAATGTACTTAAAATTGACCTGACGCGATCCGCCGAACAGGTGAAGGGTGGTATAAATGCTCCACGGTCGGTTACATTGTCGGCGCTGCTGTATGCCGTGACTGTCGCGGCGGGCGGGAATATCAGGCCGAATGCGGGATTACTCAGGCGTATCGAACTCATCACGAAGCCGGGGACGATTGTTGATGCATCTGCTCCGGCGGCATGCGCGGGGGGGAATGTTGAGACGTCTCAGCGCCTGGTGGAACTGTTCTTCGATATGCTGAGCAAGGCCGGTGCGGAGGTTCCATCGGCGAGCCAGGGCACAATGAATAATATTTCCATGGGATGGGGGGTGCTGAATTATTACGAGACAATCGCCGGTGGATGCGGCGCAGGATTGGAGGGCGATGGAGCCGATGCAACGCATAGTCATATGACCAATTCACTTAACACGCCCGTTGAAGCGCTTGAGGAAATATATCCGCTCAGGATCGAACGATACATGGTCAGGGAGAACAGTGGTGGTGATGGGAAACACAGTGGTGGAGACGGTGTTGTTAGGGAGTACCGTTTCCTGGAATCCACGACGGTCAATATCTTTTCCGAAAGACGCACGTCATCCCCGCCGGGAAGTAACGGTGGTGAAGACGGGAAACCCGGGAGAAATGTTTTAGTCAGGAAAGATGGTTCTGAAATGGAATTGCCTTCGAAGGGATCATTTCCTGTTGATGCGGGGGATATACTTCGAATCGAAACCCCCGGCGGCGGCGGGTGGGGGAGAGGAAGGATTATACCGTAAACATAGCCGGTTTGATATTCGTCTTAAAGTAAGCCGTTTTTCCTCTTGAAAAGAAGAAGTTGGTCGAAATGTATTTCAAAATCGTAATCCTTTCTGAAATCCTCTCGGCTGAGCAGGACTTTGGCGTAATTATGCTCTGAGCGGAAAGTTCCGTCCTCCTCACGCCTGCCCAAGAGCAGTATCCATTCAGGCTTACGCCCCATTACATAGTCACCATCGAATTTGTAATTGCGCATGCCCTTTAATTTTGCTATGTGCCTGTCCATCAAGCCATAACAATCGATCACAAGGAAACGCCCGATATACGGCACGGTGCCTGCTTCGCCCAGGGCGACATAATCATCACGTTGTGCATATTTACGCAAATACATGCCCATGTTTAAATAGGCCTTATTGATGAAATAATTTTTATTGCCACTTGCGGGAGACCATCGTCCCGTGTACTGGTAGTAATCAGACCGTAGCTGTTTAATGCCGTAGATGGGGCTTCCTATGACGATTATCAGAAGAACGATGACAATTGCATGAGCAAATGGTTTTGCGTTTATCTTTTTCAGGATCCAGAGAATAGTCATGCTAAGTTGCATTCCCGCTATGGCCGCTATCAGGGGAAAGATGTGAGCGTGGAACCGGTACTTCGGCATCCAATCGCCACCGGCAATTATGATGAATGCGAAGTAGGAGAAGATGATTGCTAATAGAATCTTACTTGGAATTGCGTCTCTGCCCCGTTGGAACAATGGGCCGAACATAAGGAAGCTTATGGAGATGGGCCCGAGTAAATAACGAAAGCCTTCCTGCAAATATACAAGCCCAAATAAATATTGCGGCCAGCCGCCGGATATTTTTGCATAGTATGAGTTAGGAAAGATATCGCCATAATATACAATCCGGAATATTTCATAGCCCCCGACGAGAAAGATAAACGCCCCTATGCCGCTTAATAAGCCGGTATCCTTGATATTCCACTTCAGTGCTACGATGAGATAACCAGCGAAGGCGACAATGAAAAGCAATGGAATTTCAGGTCGTGTTAATGCTGCAAATCCGAAATACAGACCTGATAGAAACAGGTGACGGTTCTTTCTGTCTTGAAGCTCATTGACCGGAGTCAAGCCGAGATCGATATTTGCGGCTGTTGTCAAATGACAGCAGGCAAGTATGAGAAGCAATGAAAGGAAAGATGATTCCAGTCCGCCTTGCGCCCACAATGTGAAGAATGGGCATAAGCCGACGAGCAACGGGGATAGAAGATGGAGCCTCCGACTGATTAGATTTCTCCCGTCGAGCGCGAGACTTAATTTGTATGTGAAAATGATGCATAGGATTGCGCATATCGCACCGATGATTTTCGCAACAACAAGAAGGCCGAAGTGATGATAGTTTAAACCGATAAGGCTGAAGAACGAGAATCCGATTGTCCACAGGGGATTTGATATGCCCTCGACGCGTTCGCCTGGATTGAATACTAAGCCGTTCCCGGTGGCCAAGTTATCGGCATATCGGAAGCTTATGAATGGATCATCGAGCACACAATTTCGAAAATAGTATTGGGCGAACAAGCTGAAGATGATGATTGCCGTCAGAGTTGCTGTAACGTAAATATCTCTTGAATTCCGGATCATGTTTCTTTTGGATCATCCTCCGAGACGAACCACATCCTCATGGATCTGTTTGTATGTATCGTAATCGCATTCGAGGATGAATGTCAGTTCCTCGCCGCTCGACCCATCCGGCGGTGGATAGACAATATGCAGTCCGCCGGTACGTTCGAGTTCGCGTATCGAATCGACGAAATCGATCTGGGCGATCTTGCGCGGATCGGATGCGATTTCCGAGCGTTTTGCCCTGTAGAGATAATGCCCGGAATCGTCCGTCATCCTTTCGCCGTCCTCATACCATTCATAATCCTCTATCTTTAACTCTCGCGGAAGCCAGTAGCGCCTGAAGTGGTCGCTGACGACGCTGTTGGACATTGGCCTTCCCATAAAGTCGATCCACAGATCAGTGAGTATGAATACTACCTCATCATCATCGCCGGGGAGGTTGTAGATGTTGTAATACATCAGGGTTTTAACCGTGGTGCCGTCGCCGATCCATAAATGCGTGAAGTCATACTCGCTCCACAACCTGACATTGTCCTCGGGAGTGGTGGGTATCGGTTCATCCTCGAGGCCGAGCCAGGTTATCCAGTCACGTTCGAGACCGTACAGGCGTGTTTCGACGGCAAGGATTTTGACATCCTCGGGAAGGTTGGAGTTGATCCACATGATAGCGCCCCAGTTGCGTGGGCTTTCGCGAAGGAGGTACCTGTTCTTGTCCCATTTGCCGATTATTACATTTTCCGTATGTGCCCTTATGTACGAGATTGTACCGAATGTCGTGGTGAGAAGCGGGATGAAAATCATTACAACCGTAATGAGCGATATTGCCATACGTCCGGTGAACGGCTTACGAAGCTGCTCGCGGAATACCAGCTTACTTTTGGGAATCAGCAACAGTGTGTCGAGGATGTCAGCGGCAAGCAGCGACATGAACGGCAGGAAGAAGAGCATGTAGCGTGTCTTCACCGGGGCGGAGTAGAATACGAACCCCATGAAGTATAGACATATCAGGAACAGCAGTTTCGGGACATATGCATTCTTCCTGAAAACGACCCAGAAAAATGGGAGCATTCCCAAGAAATAAGGTGTGAAGCGTTTACCTAAGGCTTCATCGAGACGAAGGTCGGTGGTGAGGTAGTGGATATAGGTGATCAGTGTTAGGAGGCTCTTCTTGAATCCCGGATTAACCCAGGTGCTCAATTCGAGCGGCGGGTAGAGGAGTGTCGGGAAACCGAATACCGGGAACGGGAAGAACGGATTACTTTTCAGAATGAGGGCCCGCAAGTACCACGGGAACGGGAGAATCAGAGCGATCAGCAAAAAACCGATTACATACTTCAATGGCGAAACCCAGCCGCGTCGATGCTCGCGTACGAGGACATAAACGATGAATGCCAGCGCCGGGAAGAGGAAGGCGAATCCCAGATGTTTTGTCGCTAAACTTGCCGAGAAGAATATCGCGGCGAGAATAAAATCGCGGATCTTTGAAGACTTTCGCCATTCGATTAATTTATGAAGACAGAGCAGGCAGAAGAGCGCTTGTGGAAGGTCAACATATCCGCCGTCCATCTGCACGCCGATGCCCTGCAGGCTCAGAAGGATCGCGGCGGCGATCAGGCCGATGCGTGCTGACATGAATTTCGCGCCGAAAGCATACACGGCGAATACCGTGAGGAGACCGAAGAACCAGCCGATGTGACCCGCCAGCAGGTCGTTCATGATTCCCATCCCGAACAGGTAGAGCATTTCGACGAGGGATGGGTAATAGGAGAACACGACATGCAGAAGGTCGTAGATACAATGCGCCTTCAGGTACATTGCCGGGACGAGGTAGTGATGCGTCGTGGCATCCCATGTGAACGGTGGGGCATAGGTGTTGAAGAGGCGTACGAGGAGATAGAATCCCATCAGGACGATGAGAAGCTTCTCCCATACCCGGAATCCAAGCCATCCGGAGAATGAATCACGATTGAATATCCGTTTACAAAACGCGAACACGAGGCCGATATTGGGCAGAAGCGCTATCAGAAGGATCACTCTGAACGCGAACGGATACAGCAGGTGGGCGAATCCGATGAGCATGGTTATATTGGCGATCGCTATCGCACCGATGGTTGATGAAAACACCCAGTCTTCGATCGGGTTATCGCTGGTCTGCCGGCACCATTGGAGGATGCGACGTCCAAGGCCGTAGAAAGTCGCGGCGCATATGAGAAGGAATATTGTCGTCGCGAAATTAAGCAATCAGTCAACTACCTCGTAAACCGCACCGGCGGGATCCAATAAAATCTGTTCTAAATAACCTTTCCTGGCGCACCAGTTTATCGACGCCGGAAGTTTCACATCGATATTTCCCTTCGATTCAAACAACTCGTCAATATTCTTGAATCGACCGTCGTATCTGAGCATCGGTTCCCATCCCGGCTGGTCATCGATGCTGATATGCGGGTTTGCATACGCGGCAAGGGTCTGGAAATATGCGCTGCCCATGCCGATGATCTTCCGTGGCTGGTGGGCGTATGTGTTTTCCATGCTGACTTCGGTTCTGTTTTGAGTGATGAACCATGCTTCGCAATTGCCCCTGTAATTCGGTCCGTGGGTGATGGCGATATATCTTATCCCGTATTCTTGC
>CBDVBS010000071.1:0-11749 GCA_965372275.1 uncultured bacterium
CCCGAAACCGCTCTGGATAAGGGTTTGAGGATATGCCATTTTGCCGTTTGTAAGGGTTTTCGACTTTTTTCCGCCCCGTCATGCTTGTCCGTGGCACCAGATGGAAGCGTGCAGCACACGGACGTTTGACGGAAAGGATGGAAGGCACGCCCATTCTCGAAGACTCGAAGTGGGCGTGGCACCCGGAAATTGAACAGACAGAGCATTCGAGTGAGGGTTTTAGTTGCATCATTTGACTCAACGTGTAAAATTCTGGTGGAAGAATTATATGCTCAATGTATATCGTAAATACAGGATTGTCTTCGTTGTGCTGATGCTTTGCGTACTCTCGTGCGGGAAGCAGGGTACGCATGTGCCGCCCGCGGATCTCGATCTCGACGAGATGGTGCTCGTGCCCGCCGGGGAATTTGTCATGGGTTCAGATATGAACTGGAAGGAAGAGCCGGCGCATACCGAGTACACCAAGGCATTTCGGATCGACAAGTATGAAGTGACGGTGTCGGAGTACGCGCATTTTGTTTGCGACACCGGGCACCGCGTACCGAAGTACTGGCTGAGACGTGATGGCAAGCCCGGTGTTGGCAGCGAGTTACTTCCGGTTGTTTATGTCGATTACGATGACGCCTGCGCGTATTGCGAATGGGAAGGCAAGCGACTTCCCACCGAAGCGGAATGGGAGAAGGCCGCGAGGGGTACGGATGGCCGGAATTTCCCGTGGGGGGATGACTGGAATCCCGATTACGCCAACACGTGGGAGAAGGGTGCGCATCGACGCGCGCCGGTGTATGCATATCCCGAAGGGGCGAGTCCGTACGGCGCGTTGAATATGGGGGGTAATGTGTGGGAGTGGACATCATCATGGCTCGTGAATTATCCCGCCTCGGAACTCGAATTCGATTTTGTCGGTTCTGATCTCGTGTTGAAGGGCGGGAGCTGGCTCGATTTTGCCGACTCGACCCGTCCGGCGAGACGGCATGAGTTTACGCCGACGATTCGATATAACACCGTCGGATTCAGATGTGTGAAGGATGTTGCGGAAGGGGAATGAACTTAATGATTCACTGTTGTATCCCAAAGATGTGAAATGGATGTAATGTGGCGTTAAATTTGGTTTTAACGCTTGCGCGTGTGGTAGAATAGATAAAACTCCTTCCGTAAGCTCTAATATAGAATATTCATTTTTCTGTGTAGGAGGTCTGCATGATGTTTATCAAAAGGTGCTCCCCTTTGATACTCGCGGCATTGTTTCTCCTTCTCGCAACAGGATGCTCCGGCGGTGCGACCGAACCGATTTCTCCCCCGGTGGAACCGATTGCGGCGGTGTTCGAATCCAACCGGGTGCTCTGGGGCATGTGGGATATCAGCTTTGATACCGAAGCATTAACGGTGGATGTCATGCCGGTGAGAAATGCCGGTGCGCATTTTGATGTCACAGGTATGGTGCTTCCTCCGGAATGTGATGACTGCATCTCGATATACGTACAATCATTTGATGAAGCCACCCGGATTCTCATTGTGTACGTAGCGTTGAAAAATCCATCAAACATTACCGGCTATGATGTGCGCGGGATCCTTTACACTGATGACGCCGGGCATAAGCTTCGCAATGCCGATGACTGGACCGGTTTGTGGGATGTACCCGGGGGCGGAGAAATAAATCCTTTTATGGCGTTCGCAAAACAGGAGTGGAAACGGGCATTTCCGGCGGGTGAGACGTTCAAGGAATATTATCATATATATATCCCCGCGCCTCCGCAGTACAATTCGATAACATTCGCTGTCGATGCGTCCTGGCCCGGCAATTGTAAAGAACCATATGCAATTGAGTATTTCGAACAGTCGGAACTTGATGAAACAACCGGTTCCACCGCGGATATCCAGGTTGATGTGTCGGACTGGCAGTTTGATGTTGATTCGGTGATCCTGGCGGCTCCCGGGATTACGGGTGAAGCGGCCACGTCATTCACTTATGCATATGGGAACACGTGGACGCTGGAGCTCATAAACAATACAGGTGCGGCGGCCGGTCATTATGATGCGTTGATCAGCGCAACCTCTACGGGTTCGGGAACTCTTGCGTTGCACCAGTATGTCACAATCGCTGTAAGTAAGGATGGCGTACCGGTTAACCCCGTGGATGTAACACCCCCATGGTTGTGTTTCTATCCGGTGGAGGCATGTTTCGAAGGGGGATATGCATACTTTGCCGAAAGTTTCAACGGTGTGAGTATTTACAATATTTCCGATCCGCTGGAATGGGAATGGATAGCTAATGTTAAAACAACCGGAGATGTGGATCATATTTCCCTTGCGGATGGATATATCTATGCAGTTTCCCGGGAAGGTGTTCTTTCCATCATTGATGTCGATCCGCCCGAATCAGCGTATCTGGTTACGACAACATACGTGTCCGGGAAAGGGTATGATATAGATGTTCAGGACGGGTATGCATATATAGCAGCGCTACAGAATGGACTTTTTATCGTCGATATTGATCCCCCGGAGACGGTACATATCGTTGGGATTATTGAGCCTACAGGTTTTTCAACAAATGCCGTGGATGTCTCCGGCAATTACGCCTATCTCGGCACATCATCAGGCGGGGCGATCAGCATTTTCGATGTCAGCGACCCGGAATCCGCTTTTCTTGTTAATTCCGTTGACAAGGTAGGCCAATATACTAATGTAATAGCCAAAGATGGTTATGTATTCGCGGAGTTCTACGGTGCGAAAATTTTTGATGTTGACCCTCCCGAAGATTCCCATTTCGTGGACCAGATATACGGTTCCGATGAATACTCATACACAATTGATGGCGATTACCTGTATATGTGGATAGGTGACCATGTAAGTATATATGATATTACTGATCCGGAATCACCGGAACTGATTCAAAGTGTCGATTTCCCTCACAGTGCGCAGGGGTTAGGTGTGAGCGGGGGGTATGCGTATGTCTACGATGACTGGAACTACATGGTGTATGTCATCGACGTCGATCCGGTCGGGACGGCACATGTCGCCGGATCATTCGCTACATCCACGAAGATTACGGGGCTGGATGTGTCAGGGTCATATGTGTATGGGGCCGATGGATACTATACGCTTTTCACTTATGATGTCGATCCACTTGAATCAGCCGTAGTTGTATCGGGGTCATCAACCTTTGGCGTATCCGGTGTTTTCGTGGATGGTTCATTGGCCTATATCACCAGCGGATTTTTCGGTCTGAACGTTCTGAGCCTGTCAAACCCCATGGACCCGGTAACGGTGAAAACAATTGACACTCCCGGTCACGCAAGGGACGTGGTCGTGCAGGATGGATATGCATATGTAGCGGACTATTCAGAGGGTCTGACAATCATCGATATCGATCCGATCTCATCAGCACACCTTGTAACCAGCGTGGGAGTATTCCAGTATTCTTATGATGTCGATGTCGATGGGGATTATGCATACCTCGGCGACGGGGACGTGGGTTTACAAATTATTGATATCAACCCGCCTGAATCGGCGCATATTGTGAAAACCGTAGGCCCGATGGGTAAGGTTAGCGGCGTGGTTTTCGATAACGGTTATGTATTTGTCGTTGACAGTTATACGGGCCTGCATGTGATTGATGTGAGTGATCCCGAAACAGCTGAGATCATTAATACGGTTGTCCTACCCATGGTTTCCTACGCATTAACCGTGGATGGGGGATATGCATATGTAACCTCTTATCCCGACAGCTTGACAGTAGTGGATATCGACCCTGTTGAATCGGCATTTATATTGGCTACGGCAGATTCAGCGTGTTACATGAATGATATCGTCGTTCAGGATAACTATGCATACTGTGCCGGTAGTGTTACCGGATTGCGGATATTCGAACTGTGGTGATTCTTGAAGCAGGAAATAAATTATTGAAAGGAAGGGACAGGAAAATGTTGAAAAAAATTTATCCTACATGGTTCCTTCCCGTGATGGTTTTGCTCATTATTGGATGTTCGGACGCGGGGATCGATCCGGTTTCACCTGTCTTTCCCGGACGTGATGGGGAGAGGATTACCGAGCGGAAGCTGTGGGGTGCGTGGGAGATAACATTCGATATCGATAATCTGAGCGCGGATATTACCGCCGTAAGAAACATCCAATCGCACTACGATGTTACCGAAATGCTCCTTCCTCCCAATTGCGGGGATTGCATCGGCATTGATGTTGAGTATTTCAATACATACACGCGTATTCTGAGTGCGGATATCACGTTGAGGAATCCCGCACAGGTATCCGGTCGTGATGTTCGCGGCATTCTTTTCACTGATGATGAAGGCCATGAGCTGCATAATCCCGATGACTGGACCGGCATATGGGATATTCCCGGCGGCGAGGATATCAACCCGTTCAGGGCATTCGCGAAACCGGAGGATAACCGGATTTTCGCGGGTGGGGCGGAGCATACGGAGAATTACTTGTTAAAAATTCCCGACCCGCCCAAATTCGCTTCGATTATGTACGCAGTGGATGCATCGTGGCCGGGGAATTGCAAGGAGCCGTATGAGATCGGGAATCTCGGTTACGAGGGTGATATCTCGCAGGATGCATCGACCGTGACATTGCGGATTGATGTTCGAGACTGGCAGGGGGATGTGGATGAAGTTTCACTGCAGGCACCAAGCATTACGGGTGAGGCTGTTACATATTTGACAAACGAGGGTGGGGATACATGGAGCGTGGAATATTTCAATGAAATTGGTGTACCGCCGGGTGATTATGATGTGTGGATCATCGCGATGTCACCGAATCCCGGCGATCATCCGCTTTATGATCTCGCTACGTTGAGCATTAAAGGTAATCCCGACAGTCCGGTTGACGTGACGCCGCCATATCTGAATTTTGCCCCCTACGAGGTGTGCATTGATGGAAATTATGCATATGTCCCCAGCGGTGTAAGAGGTCTGCATGTTTTCGATATATCCGATCCGTCTGAACCGGAATGGGTAAGCTGCATCAATCCCGGTGGGGCATACACAATAGCGGTTGAAGGGAATTATGCATATACAACCGAAACCATGTATTTGCATATCATTGATATTACTTCTCCGGAATCCCCGGAAATTGCCGGCTCAGTGTTCACACCGATGTTGAGTCCTGTCTACGAGATAGAAGCGAAGGATGGTTATGTCTATATGCCGGGATCGGGTGAATTGGCGATTGCCGATGTAAATCCGCCGGGATCTGCATATATTGTGAAGGAAATAAATACATCCGGGTCAACAGCATCAATAGAAATCGATGGAAATTACGCTTACATAACATCGAGTTACGCCGGGTTGTATATCGTTGATATAACAATCCCTGCTTCAGCCGAGATTATCAAAACATTCCCGATCGAGGGTTTATCGCACCGGGCTACTTTAGCTGTTGATGGGGGATATGCATATGTTGTGGATTCTGACATGGGTATGGGAATAATCGATGTTGACCCGCCAGAATCGACACACGCAATACAGATACTGGACATGCCCGGCTGTGAGTATGGTGTTGCGGTAGAGGATGGCGTGGCATATGTCACGGGATATTCCGAGGGGTTGCATATGGTTGATGTGAGCATTCCGGGGGGAGCTCAATTAATCAACACGCTACCCCTGCCGATTTACGTATACCGTGTTTCCGTTTCAAACGGCTATGTGTACACCAGCGACTACCGAGCGGGGATCGTGGTTGCCGATGTTGATCCCCCGCTGGATGCGCACATCTCGGGACAGGTTTATACTCCGGGTAGTCCCTATAGGGTGGTCGTTGAGGACGGTTTGGCATATGTTGCGAATGTCGGGGCGAATTACACGACCGATATCGGGGAGAATCTGCAGATAATTGATGTTACTCCGGGTGAAGAGGCCGAGGTGGTAGGTTATTTCGGTCCGATGGATTTTGACACCGGTCTCGTTTTGGATGGGGGATATATATACTATGGATTATTTGCGGGCGGTTTCGCGGTAATCGATATTCAGAACCCGGTGAATCCGACGCTTGTCAAGATTGTGGAGACCCCGGGGAAATCACGGGGTATTGATATACGGGACGGGTATGCATACGTGGCGGGAAACATGAAAGGTATGCATATCGTGAATATCGATCCGCTTGCATCCGCGCATTTAGTCAAAACCGTCGATCCATCGGATGAGAAAGCATACGATGTTTGTGTTGACGGTGGATATGCATTTGTCGCGTATGATGATGTCGGGCTGGTCATCATGGATATCGATCCCCCGGAAGATGCGCATGTTGTCAAGGAAGTCGAGTGGACCTATGGCGGTCTTCGTGTGGTTGTTGATGGAGGCTATGCTTATGTGGCCGGTAAGGCTAACGGGTTAGTGATTATAGACATCGACCCGGTTGAGTCGGCTTACATCTTCAATGTAGTCAACTACCCGTTCATGTCTGCCCATGATGTTACGGTCGAGGATGGTTATGCGTATGTTGCCGCGTACGATGATGGTTTGTTCATAATTGACATCGATCCAGTTGAAATTGCCCATACCGTAGGTCAGGTTGACAGCCTCGATAACGCCCTGGGAATTGCGGTTGAAGATGGGGTGGCATATGTTGCCGCCGGTGGTTTGCGGATAATCGAGTTGTGGTAGTTTCAATTTTATTGATATAACCCGCCCGGCCCGGCGAATTCCTTCGTGAAGACACGGGTAAGTTCGAAGACTCGCTTATCCGTGGCACACGAGATGAAGGATGTTGAGGACGAGGAACCCACGGAATAATGTGGATCACCCACAAACTTCGCGGACTCGTTTGTGGGCGGCACCCGAGAATCCGTGGAAAGATTTGAGACACCCGGATATTGGTTTTTAACAACATGGTATAATCACGGCGGGAAGCGTTACACCGCGATATTCGAAAGTATTCAGGGAGGGATGGGCATGATGAATCCCCGGATTATAAATTCGACATTGGTAATGGCCATTGTGTTGCTGTTTACCGTGGGATGCAGCGGAAGTGTCCTCGATACAACGGCTGAAGATCCTGATGAAATAATGGAAATGAATGGACGGCCCGATGCGGGGCGAATGCTCTGGGGGCTTTGGGACATCCGGTTTGATACGGTGAGCTGGACTGTTACGGCGATGCCGATGCGGACGGCACTCGCGCATTTTGATATTACGGACTGGGTATTGCCCCCGGCTTGTGATGACTGCTTCAAGATTGAGGTGAACGGTTTCGACATTATCACGCGCCTTTTGGGTGTTGATGTGACTCTTCGCAATCCCACTCAACTCAGTGCGCGGGACGTGCGTGGGATTGTCTATACCAACGAATACGGCCACGAGCTTCCGTATGCCGACGGGTGGACATCGCTCTGGGATATCCCCGGCGGCGGCGCGGTGAATCCGTTCATGGGGTTCGCGAAATCAGTGGACTACCGTGAATTTGCGCCCGATGCCGAGCATGTGGAGAATTACATAATCCTCATACCGATCCCGCCGCATTGGAATTCAATTCAATTTGCGGTGGACGTTTCATGGCCGGGCAATTGCAGGGAACCGTATGCGATAGAGGGTTTTTCCCACACCGAGTTTCTCGCAGCTATCGGGGAGACATCCGATCTGCAGGTAACGGTTCGGGACTGGCAGGATGATGTCGAGGAAGTGAAATTGGCGGCGGGTGAATTCACGGGAGCGGGTTATCTTTATTTTACGAATACTTCCGGTAATACCTGGGAAGCAACGCTGATGAATAACGAGATCGGGGAGGCTGGGGATTATGATCTGATGTTAACCGCGACGTCATCCGGCACCGCGCTTCCGATGCATCAGCGCGTCAGGATATCACCGGATGATCCGCCGGGGCCGAAGGTGCTTGGGATTGAGCCGAGTCACGCCGAGGCGGGTGAAGATTTAAGCGGGGTTGTTATCAGCGGAAAGAATTTCGAGGATGTTGAATCGGTCACATTGAAAATGGCGGGTGAGCCGGATATTGAGACGACAAATGTTGTGCTCATTAATGAGGAGGCGATCGAGTGTGATATGAGCATCGCGCCGTTTGCACCGCTTGGATATTATGACATCGAGGTTGTTTTCACCGGATGGGGAGCGATTGTCGGCGAGGGGTTATTCAAGGTTCACGATGGTGATCCCCATGACCCCGTGGATGTGACCCCCGATCTGCTTAACCTGTCGCCCTATACGATTGCTGTTTCAGGTGAGTATCTGTATGTTTCCACCCTGCATTGCGGTTTGCATATTTTCGATATAACCGATCCGCTGGTTCCGGTATGGCTGGCCGAATACGAAACTCCGGACAGTCAATTCGATATAGCTATCAGCGGTGATTATTTGTATATAGCTATTGCATCTTCGGGATTACAGATCGTCGATATCTCGGAACCCGCATCACCCTTTCTCGTGAACACGGTCGGTGGGCTTGTCGCTTATGGCGTGTATGTAAAGGACGATTATGCCTATGTAACGCGTAGCACACTCAGCGATGGGGGGTATTTATATTTTGTCGATATCAGCGAGCCGGAATCGGCATACGTGGAGAAGATCATTAACACCCCCGGATATGCGTGCGATATCGCGGTGGAGGGTGGTTATGCCTATCTCTGTGACAGCGTACCGGGTTTCCACGTGATTGACATCGATCCGATGGAGTCGGCGCATATAGTGAAGACGGTTGTGCTCGAGATGGGGATGGCATTCGGGGTGGCGTTGAATGACGGTTATGCATATGTAACGGACGGTTCCTTCAAATTCCATATTATCGATATTCACGATCCGGAGTCGGCATATATTTTAAAAACGGTTGAAGGTTTGTATGGTCAGCCCAGTTGTCCTGTCTATAAAGATGGATATGTTTACACTGTGTCACCCCAGTCCGGGCTGGATATATTTGATGTGAGCACGCCATCCGCCACCGAGGCGGTGTACCATATCGATTTCGCCCAAGCCATGGATATCGCGATTGCCGGGAATTTTGCGTACATCGCCGATGGGAGCACCGGTATCCATATTGTCGATATCAGCAACCCCGAATCGGCATATATCGCGGGGTACCGGCTGTCCTTGGGCAATGTCCGTGATATCGATATCCGGGGGGATACCGCATATGCGATCAATCCCGGCATTGGGCTTGTGATACTCGATATTACGGAACCTGAAGAGACGGATATCCTGAAGATCATCCCTGTGCATGAAGGAATGGGGAACAGTGTTGAGGCGACGGAGGGTTATGTTTACGCCGGCAGTTTTTTCTTTAATATCATTGATGTGGATCCGGTTAACTGGGCCTATATAGTCAATACGATTGATTTTTCATACACCAAGTCAGCGAAAGAGATCAGGGTTGTTGACGGTTATGCATATTTTGCGAACTTTTATAGCTCACTGGAGATTATTGATATCGATCCTCCCGGCGATGCACATGTCGTGAAATCGGTTGATACACCTAACGCGAATTATGATATAGAGATTCAGGACGGTTATGCGTATTTGGCCGCGTTTGTCGGGGGATTGTTAGTTGTTGACATCGATCCGATTGAAGAAGCATCGGTTGTACACAGCGTCGAAGTATACGATGAGGCACTCGGTGTCGCGGTGGACGGCGATTATGCATTTGTCGCGGATGCGTTCGAATGCCTGACGATAATCGATATCTCCACTCCCGAGACCGCGTTTGTCACCAAGCATGTCCTGGGCAGCCATCTCGCGAACGCCGTAGATGTCCAGGACGGGTATGCGTATGTGTGCTTCGGTAGCATCTGCGTGAGGGTTTACGACGTGGACCCGGTTGCGTCGGCGCATTTTATTGCCGAGATCGATGTGCCGGAATATGCGCGGCGGGTGAGGGTTGATGGGAATTATGCATATATCGCGTGTACGAGCGGCGGATTCAGGGTTGTCAAGTTGTGGTAGTTCTAATATCATCGAGATAAACCCGCCCGGGCCGGGGAGTTCCGTCGCGAAGGAATAATGTGAATCACCTACAAACTTCGCGGACTCGTTTGTAGGCGGCACCCGAGAACGCATGGAATGATGTGAGACACCCGAAAGAGACAGCGTGAAATTTTACATATTAGAAGCAGCTTCTCGTGACATCCATGTGATATATTTATATAGATGAACCGTGGGTAGCGGAGTTTGTCGTATGCATATGTGAGGAGACGAAACCCACGAAATGGGATTCGTGGGTTACGCAGGCGAGGTATGGGATTCGTGGGTTACATGTATCGGGAATGAATAAGGGGATTCGCTCAAGGAGGCGAGTTAGTATGAAGAAAGCTGCTCCCGTTTACATCCTTGCGATTATCGTTGTCTTCCTTCTGACCAGTGTAGCATCAGCGGAAATCTGGTATGAAGGCCGGAACGACGGCTATGTCGAGTTCAGCGACGGCGCGGGGCTCGAAGGTGCTCCGTATTACCCGTCCACCATGGCGAGGCTCGATATCGGAGTATACAGGCACGGGCAGGCTTATATCGGGAACACGTTCACGGTGAAATTCTTCGCGCCGACGAAGATGTATGTCAGCATCATCGACTACTCACCGGACGGGTACGCATATTTGTTGCTGGATAATTACTACACTTCACCCCAAAGCAGTGTACTCGACTGGTATGTCGAGGGCACATTGGAAGGCCCGGCGGGAGTGGAATATCTCTACCTCATCGTCAGCACCGAGGCGCTTTCACGTGATTACCTGACCAATGTCGCGGCCGATCCGAAGGGATTCGAGCCGGAAGATTATATCTACGCTACCGACATCGAATCGTTCCGTGTGGTGCAGGGCTCAGGTGGGGAGAGTTATGAGCAGGAATACAGTCCGTTCGTGGAAATCTCCGGCACACCGCTCGAGGTTTATCCGACATACTACATATTCCAGAACGATCGTTCCCGCTGGAATCCCTATGTCTATTACTATTACTACATGCCCGGCGACTACTATGGCGGTGGGAAATATTACAGGACGCGTGTGGGAGTCGGCGGTAAGAGCTACTATGCGTACCCGAGTGGGGGGTTGACGTATTACAACCTTGTCGGGTTACACACATCAGGGAACATCATCAACAACAGGTGGGAGATTATCCCGGGCGGATACATCCGGGGCGGATTCAAAATCGGCACCGTCTCAACTCCGCTCGGACTGGTCGTTCATCCTTATTCACCGGGCGGATTTTATCAGTCGTACAATGACTGGGGGCCGGATTTCACATTCGAAGTCTGGGTGAACGGTGAGAAGCAGGGGTATGGTTACGTGGTGAATGACGCCGACGGCAAGCCGGTGCTGTACTCGCCGCTGAGCCAGGATTCGCTTCTTGATGGGGATAACGAATTCGAGATAAGGGTGTCTGAAACAGGTGAAAGGGTTGAGATAGAGCGCATCGAGATCGTCGAGGCTGGTGATCCTGAGGAAGTTGATACGGAGAATGATGTTTCGATTGGCAGGACGCCGACCACGCCTAACGCGAAGTAAACGGGGTTAGATACTTTATAAAACTTCAACCCGTGGGTCTGTCTCACGGGTTTTTTTATTGCGACACGACCCCCGGGTGCCGCTTACAAGCGAGTCTTCGAAACCTGTTAACGTCCGGGGGGCCCGGGCCAAAAACGAGGGGGGGTGGGGTTGGGGTCTGGGGGGCGCCCCCCCCCCGCCGCCCGGGAAGCGGCCCACGACGTCATCCGGTTCGAAAACCGCCGGTGACGCGGCATCCGTGAGAGATCGCCGAACCGGGTCCCGACAACCAGGTCGGCGCCGCTCTCGCCC
>CBDVBS010000072.1:0-11749 GCA_965372275.1 uncultured bacterium
CCCGGCTTCACCGCAAGACTGGAATAAATTTAGTTCCCGGCATCAGAATGCCGGGTCACAATATTTCCAGATGGGTTGGTTCAATCTGAATTGCCGTCACCGCTAAGGGAATACATCACAACCGAAGGTTCCGGCAGGACCTCAGCGTCATCGGGTACATCTTTTGTCTGATACCATATCGTCCATAGAAGGGAAGTAGAAAGAGAATCGACATCGTTGTCTGCATCAGACGCTTCTTTCACGGCAACCCAGTGCCCGAAATATTTGTGCAGCCATTCGAGCTCATCCTGTTGTGACTCATACGTCTCAGGATACGACAACACATGTTCCATAATCGCAAAGCCATATCCAGTATCGGGATAGGAGCCATTTTCCGTAGAATACGCTTCGTAAATGATATCTATTTCCATCGCCGCAAAGTATTCACCTTTGGGTGTGTTGTCATCGGTTAGACCGAGCAGGTAGAAATTCGGGGCGGCATAATCTACCAATATCTCGATTACATCGGAAACGTCGGAGCCTTCGTTGATCTTCTGCACAATGACCGGCTCGATATAATCCTGCTTGCCCTCGTAGATATTGTCCGACATCACGGGAACCATAAAGGCAAGCATAATGAAGCTGGCGGTATTCGCTGCCAAGACTCCCCTCCACGCATCGGGAGCTTTGAGAAGTCGTGCGCATATGAGGGTTTCAAACATAATACTGAGCCCGAAGCCGACAAGGAGCGGGATTACCATCAGGAAGTAAACAATGAACGAGTTCTGTGGCGGAATGACCGGAGCCGTGGCGTAAACAAACAGGGATCCCGCGGTTATGGTGAAGATCAGGATGCTCGCAAAACCCATGGGCAAATTGTCCCTGTTGACAAATATTCTAATCGACAGCAGAACATATCCACCAAGTATAACTATCGTGGGGATTGTCCCGGCGAATGCGCATATGGCGACTATCATCCCGATAATGGTTGAGAATATATTGAGGATAATGGATGCGAATATTGCCCTGCCTAATGAGATTTTCAGGACCCTCATAAAGACGATCGCTTCAACGATGAAGATCAGGAGCAACGCAATGCCCCTGGTGGCGAAACTGAGCATCGCGGGTGCCCCACCACCATTGACTCCACTGTAAAGCAGGCCGCCATACTTAGCGGGAAAAATTAGGAATATCGCGATAATGGAAATCAGGCCTACCCAGATCAAAGCATTTAGTTTTGCACTCATAATATCAAAGTATCATAACCCGGTTTCACCGCAAACCCAAAGCCGTTGGGGTATGCCGGGTCTAAACATGCCACCAGGTGGGTTGGAAATGGGGACAGTCCCGCGAAGACTTGGGACAGTCCCCATTTCCAAGTCTGATATTCCCTCAACAAAAGACACCGCTATGCCTGAAGACAGTCAGTAGCGGTGGCACACGGCACAATATATTCTTACTGAACAAGAATACGTTGGTTTATAAAAGAACCTTCAGGCCGTCTTCGTTCTCGGCGGCGTAGAGTAAGGCGCCGTCGTAGAAGAGACCTTCGGGGCCGTCGGTGTATACTAAGCCCTCCATATGGATGTCCTCAAAATCATCCCAGCTTATTGACCAGAGCTGGTTAAACTTGACTCCCACATATACAAACTCATCATCCCTTACCGCGATTCCCGCCGGGCTTCCACCGGTAATGAAATAGTCTTTTTCGAGGAACGAGTTGAATGGGTCGTTGATGTTGATGACATACAACCTTGCGCAGTCCGGACTCGTGACAAGCGCATGATCACCCCAAAGCGAGATTTCATACATGTTGCCTTCAAGGCTGATAGTCTTGGTTACGAACGGGGATGCCGGATTGGTGGCATCGACTACATTAAACCCGTAAAAATTAGTGCAGCAAAAGACATAGCCGTCACGTTCCGCAATACCATTAAGGACCCCCAACATACCCAAATCAGTTTCACCGAGAAGTCCCGGGTCAGAAGGAGTGCCGACATCAAGGACAAATAAACCGCCGAAATAATCGCCCATGTAGCAGATGTCATCGGCAACGACCAGATCCATGCACTTCTGCTGCGAATAACTGCCCACAAGCGACGGCCCGCCGGGAGCAAAGGGGTCGATGATAAGCAGTCCGTTGCTGGATGTGGCATAGACATAGTCCTGCTCGTCATAATATTGCACGCCGTAGCATCCGTTGGCCGGGTAGTTATCAACGAAGATCGGTGTCTCAGGGATCGTGCAATCGACAATCGCCATACCGCCGTCACCATTAGCGACATACGCGATCTGGTCATACGCCCAGACTTCACATGCATCATACTCCAGGTCGATTTCACCGATAACGGTCGGGTTGAACGGATTGGCTGTTCCCCCGGGTGTGCCTTCGAGCCAGACTTCATTGTCTTCCTCGTTATCAGCGGCGTCAACGGCGCGTACGCAGAAATAATAAGTCTGGTCGTTTTCCAGTCCGCCTACAGGGGTCTTGAAATCGTAATCACCACCGCCCCAGGTCGGGACATCCTCGACCATCTTGCCGGGGTCGATTTCCGGCGGGAATTCATCATCCCAATAAACATTATATGTGCAAGGTTCGCTCAGAAGATCGGATGCGTGGTTCCAGTAGACGATCACCGATTCATAGTGGGAGGTGACATTCTGGATACCGATGGTACCTTCCCAGTAGGGCGGGTCGTGATCCTGCCCGAGAATGGTGAAGTCGCTGAAGATCGGGAAATTGTCTTCCGCTAATGGAACGTCTTCATAAACACCGATGTCTTTGTATGATTTCAGCCCGATACCGATGTAGATATCCTTTTCAATGTAGTAGGGACCAACATCGGTTACGACGAAATACCGTGCCGGATTGAGGTGTGTGACTGCTGCGCCGAGGCTATCAAAAAGCACCTGGTTGGTGACGGGATCAACCGTGCCGACGATGTCATCAAGGGTTTTCTCGAAGTCGCCCGAGTCGTCTGTGTCTTCGTAGAGCCATACATGGTTTACGAGGCTCAACGGAGTGTCACCAGCGATATAAGCCCTGATCGTGTCGAATGAAATCGGCAGATTGGTGTGGATTTCAATTTCCAGCAACGGCAGGCAATCGGAACCCTGCCACGCGAAGTATGGGCCTATCGATTCATACTCAACCCACCAGCCATTTTTCTCCACACTCGCGCGTACGCGGTAGTTGGAGCAGTTATACTCGACAGGGGAAAAGATTTTCAGGTAATAAACCTGCCCCGCCTGCACCTCGGTAGCGATGGAGTCCCACGGATCCGTTTCGCCGTTAGTGCCCGTGCTCGTTGCGATTGGAGTTGTGAGGTCGAGAGAATCGTAGAGGGCGATGTCGAAATTCTCACCCGTTGTAATGATATCCATATCGATCAGGACAGCGCCATCAATGGGGGATTCGAACGCGAAGATATCCTCCCTGTCGTAGTCATCCGAGTCAGGTACATCGAATAGATTGTCATAAAACCATGAATCATCGAGCGGCATGGGGATGTGCCCGTTAATATCATATAAATCCGCGTTCGGCTCACTGCCGAATATCGCGCGCCATATGTTGACGCGGCCCCACCCGGACTGTGAATCGTGGCCGGGTGTGTATAGGTCGTCACATGTTTCATTCATCCGTTCGCGCAGCTCGGCCGCGTTCATAGCGGGGAATGCTGATCTCAGCAGCGCGAAGCATCCTGCGGTGCAGGGACTGGAGCAGGATGTCCCACCGAAAGTGCCGTTAACACCGCCGTCCCAGTAGGACCAATCATAACCGGCGTGAGTTGTGACATACAAGAAGCCCGGGGCCATAACTTCGAGATTCATTCCATAGTTTGAACCCCATGGGTACTCATCCGGTTGAATACGCTGCACATTCCGACGGGTACCGCTTTCAACATGGAACGAACATGTGGCGCCCACTTCGACCACTTCCGGCCAGCAGGCGGGATATGTAGTGTCGTTAACGTTGTCGTTACCCGCGCTCGCCACCGGGAGGATGCCATTACCCTCGTCATATACAGCGGTGAAAGTATTGTGCATTATCTGGGATGCATCGTACGAACCAAAGGACATACTGAGTATGTCGGCGCCGTTATCGTATGCGTATTGCACACCTTCGATAACTGAAGATGTATATGAGCCACCGCCAAGAAGGTCGCAGCGTATCGGCATGATCTTTACGCCCGGGGCGATACCGGTGCATCCGACTCCGTTATCCTGCTCGGCGGCTATAATTCCGGCGCATGCGGTGCCGTGGCCGAATTCATCCCACGGGTCGTTGTCGTCATCATCCGTATCCCATCCGCGCCAGTCGTCGATATAGTCATTGCCGTCGTCGTCGATGCCATTGCCGGGGATTTCATCCTCGTTTATCCATATCTGGTTTTCCAGATCCTCGTGGGTGTACCGATAGCCGGTGTCGAGCACACATACCACGACATCCTCGCTCCCCTTCAACTCCGGCCATACGAGTGACGCACCGACCACATTGGGACCCCACTGATCGTATTTGTAATTCCATGGGTCATCGTCGGGATCGCCTGGATATTCGAAGAGCGGGTCGTTCGGGTAGTAAGGTGCGGCACAAGAATAGAACATAAAATTAGGCTCGGCGTAACGGATCTCCGGATATGTCAGGAGGGTTTCGACCATTTCCTCGACCGGAGTTCCGTCGGTGATGCTCATACGGTAGACCGTACCCCACATGAGCCTGATTTCTTTCATCAGTGACAGGCCGAGTTTGTTTACCATGGGATGGAGCGTGTCGGGGTTGATGTTTTCGTGAAGTACGACGAGCACTTCACCGTCAATATAGCGTGGCAGGTCGACGAAATCTGTATCCACCTGCATGGGCAATGCGTTCAACCCGGATGTCGCGCTATCACCTCGGGTTGAGGGGAGGATAGAATCACTTCCACTGCACCCATTGAATATCAGTGTTACCCAGAGCAGGAGGATAAGAAACAGACATCGTCCCATAACAAGCTCCTAAAATAAATTAGGGACAGTCACCTATTTCTTCTCCAAAGCGATACAGGTAATATAGATACACACAAAGAAATAGGTGACTGTCCCCAATTTATTCGGTCGAAGCAATTACATACCGTCGAACATCGTGAACCAGAGCTGTCCTCTTGCATCACTCGGCACTTCCTTGCTCGCGAAAGGCAGAGCCAATCTATCACCCACGGCTTCACCCTGCGCGCCTGCCCAACCAGTACCTGGCGAGTCCAGAACGGTTGGTACTACAATAGGATACTCCGCTGCTTCGAGCTGGATTGTTGGTGGATCGGCAAAGGAACCGGCGGGCTGAAGGAGTGAACTCTGGTAGTTGGGATATGTGCAGCTCTGCAGCCAGCTAAGGAGGATACCGTTGGTGGTATGTACAAGGTTGATATACGCGGGTTCATAATCATAACGATTGCTCGAATCCCCACTGGGCGGGGGTGGCGGGGTCGGGAAATCCCATGTGCCGTTAATCGGTGTATCACTCATGTCCCATACGCCTGATGTATTATCCCTGACGCCGTGCACGAATCTGAACTGGACATTAGTGTAATACCAGGGATCCGACATGTGACATCTGTAAGTGGAAGCATGAACCCAGTGGACATTACCTGCTGCATCAACCGCCAAATCCCCATGGTAATTCTGCATGATACTTCCGCTGTGGGTCATTCCGGAATTCTGGAAAGCGGCGACCATTTCCCATAGGTTGGAAACAGCATCGGGGTTGAACTCAAGCGCGCATACGCCTACATACTGTATCCCTCCCTCAAACGTGAAGCTTCCACCGATGCAATGGAAGAAATTACCCGAATCGGGATGGTAAACAATGTTGTTGCTGCCACTGGGATACATGTAAAACAAATCTCCGGTTCCGGATGCGACCAATGAAGGGTCAACGCCAGAGCCGTTGGAACCATCTATAACCGAATCCCAGCCGTTATCGGCATAGTTGTATTTCATCCCACGATCTCCGTAGCATAATCGATAATCAAACGTGACCATCAATATTCCATTCGAGGGTGAAACGCACACAGCGACATCCTGCGCGCCGCAGGTGTAGTCCATAGTGAAGACTTCCTTGCTTTGCCAATCGGCGGGATCCCACTCGGCTGGTGTGCCGGCGGTGGAAGTGTCAAGGTATTTCAGGTATCCGAGGCATGTGGTGGCCGGTTCATTGTAATCCATATTTTCACTATATAGCAGATATACACCGCCATCCGGGTCGGCGGCAAGCTGGAAAGCTTTGGAAGGTGTATATACCCCCGTCATTGACGGAGGGTTGGCCAGGTCTCCTTTCAATTGCCATGTGGCTCCCTGGTCGGTTGAGATAAACCAGCGCAACTGGTAGTTGGGGGAAACATCAACCCACGATGCGGCGACATGAAATACGCCGTTCGAGTCCTCAACAAATCTCGTACATAAATAATTATTATCACCATCGATCAGCACCGGGAATTCAACCTGGACAGGCTCCTCATCATCGACTTCCGCCTCGTAGCCGAAGTATGCCGTTACCGGTTTATCCGGCAGAAGACCTCCGTAGCCGACATCTTCACTCTCAATGCTGATAAGAAGGTCAATCGACCCTTCGGCGGGAGTAGCACCAAGGATTTCTATCTCATAGGTCGAGAAACCCGCCCCGCCGCTGATTGGTGTTGTCGATGTGACGAATGTGAAGTTGCCCGGGCTTTCAACTTTAAGACTATTCAGCGCCACATCGAACCAGTCATATACATCTATTGAGAGGCTTAGGTTACCACCATTTCCGACACCGTCATTCCAGAGGGTGTTCTCGGTTTCGGTGACAACAGCATTCCACGACTCAGGCCGATTTGCCTGTGGCGCGAAATCATCCGGCGCCTCCCAGGGCGGACTACCATCGGGAAATACCCAGCATGCGTCGATGGCGTAGTTGAATATTAGCCCGCCGCTCGTATCGATCATATAATGCCGGATGTTCTTCTGTCCCGCGGAAAACATACCTCGGTTTTCAAGGGTGACATCATCAAGTGTATCGTTGACATCATCCAGGTCATCGCAGAAATACTTGTATCCGTTGAGAGTGGAATTATAATCAGCGTAAGAGTCCAGAGCTCCAAGCAAACCATCCTTGTATGAGAACATCGTATCACCAAGCGGGAATTCCGCTGGATTCCACCAGCGTGAGTAGCCGTCGGGATTGAGAAGCCGCGTGTCTCCATCACCCGCCATACGCAGGTCGGGGTCGTCAAATCCCGTCATTGACCCGTTGCTGATGAATATTCCGCATACATCAAAACCGGTGAACTCGGTAAGGCCAAGAAAGGGATGCCTTATACCGATGTCGGTATCGATGATGTCGCCGTTGAACTCGAGCGATTCGAGAGTAAGATAAAGGAGCGGCGGTGGCTCAAGGAAGGGAAGAGCGTTGAGGTGGAAGTTACCGGTACGCAGTTGGATCGAGTCCAATGTTCCCGCTTCCGGATCGGCAACGAACTGCCACAGTCCCCACAAGAAATGGGACTTGCTCTGCGTCTCATGATTCAAGGCCCCGGGTGCTAACGCGGAATCATCAGTCAATGGGCTGACCGCATTGCCGCCGGAACAGGAAATCGCAGCTAACATAAGTGCGGCGATCATCAGTGGTATGAGTGTCTGTCGCTTCTAATTGACCTCCTGGACTTTGCGTATCTTATATATACCAACATGCAGAGATCGAGATGACTGGACAGGATCGAGATTTAAGCAATCCCTCTGAATCCCGATGTTCTCATGGCCATCTCGCCTACGTCTATTTTGATGCCGAAAATGGCTTATTACTTCGAAATTAAGGGAAAATTGAATCGCTTACGCTTAATGGAATAACATATATGTTGACACATCGGGTAACGTCGGTCTCTGACCGACGTCCTCAGGTCAAAGATCCGCGGTACCCGGTTGTTCCTTCCATACCCAACAATTTCTTAATGTAACCAGATTTATTACCCGGCAAGTGAGATGTCGGGCTACGTGGCTGGGAAAATAATCGTTGCCATTTGGTTAGGTCAACATTAAGATTCAGTAGTAGAGTAGAAATCCTGATGGAAAGGAATGCAGCGCATATGTTTAATACGTTTACACGCACCTTTATTGTTTGCATTTTGGCCATGCTGGTAACCGGCGGTATTTCCACGGCAGACCAGGGGGAACCCGGGCGAGCAGGGTTCGGGCGATATCCCGCGCCGTCACCTGACGGCACTGTCATCGCCTTCTCCTGGGCCGGTGCAATCTGGACAGCCCCCATTGACGGCGGGGCCGCGGCCCGGCTCACGGTATCCGATGGCTATGACTATCGCCCGATCTGGAGTCCGGATGGCTCGAAGATAGCGTTCATAAGCAGCCGTAGCGGCTCTTTTGATGTCTATGTTATTAATGCCCGTGGAGGAACGCCGGAGCGGATAACCTTTGCATCGGGAAGTGACGCGCTTTCAGGTTGGCTGCCATCCGGTGATGGTCTTGTTTTTTCGTCCAGACGCGGTGATGAATGGCCTGACAAATACGCGCCACATGTTGTTATGCTCAAAGACCGTAGAGGGTATGGGCCATCAGCGCCAACACGCCTCGTACCCTGCCCCGGAGCAGGTGCGGTGATGCACCCCGATGGCGACCTGGTAGCGTTCGAGATCGGACCGGGGAACGGTTTTCGCCAAACGTACGAGGGTACTCACAAGAAGGATATCTGGATATATGAGATCTCCACCGGCCAATTCACGAAAATCGTGGAGAACGATTTCGGTAACACCAATCCCCAATGGTCCGCCGATGGAAGAACACTCTATTTCCGATCTGAGCAGGATGGCATCGGGAATATGTGGCGCTGGGATATCGAAACCAGTGAATCGTCCCGGGTTACCAACTTCGGGGATGTTTCCATGTGGAACCCGAGGATCGGTGGTCCCGACGGTCGTGAGGTCGTTGCATTCGAGTGGAAGGGCGGCATTTATATTCAGCGAATACCGGTGGGCGTACCCGAAGAGATCGAGATTACAGCATGGCTGGATGAAGACCCGCATGAACCTGTGAATATAACGGCAACATCGGGAGCCACGGAATATACGATCAGCCCGGATGGAAAAGAAATGGCGTTTGTTTACCGGGGTGAAATATACTGCGTGCGCTCGGATGGTGTTGGAGGCACCGATGCCGCAAGGCTTACGGATCATCCGGCGAGAGACTGGGAAATATCCTGGTACCCGAGGGGTGATGCGATCCTCTTCACATCCGACAGGAGCGGGAACGAACAGCTCTACAGGATATTATCCGAAGATGCCGACCATGAAAGACTGAGCGACAGCCGACGATTCAGGATCGAACGTCTCACCCATACCGATGTGCCCTGCCAGGAAGCTGTGATAACAGGACCGATTGATGGTGATGATGAATCCCTTATACCGGCGAATCAGACAATTGCGTTTTCGAGAAACCATATCGAATTCTGCCTGATGAACGGTGACGGTGAAGAAGACAGGAAAATCTTTTCATACTGGGGAAACAGCGATTATACGTTTTCACCGGATGGCAGGTGGATCGCGGTATCGCGTGAGGATAACGACTACAACTCGGATATTTACATAATGGCTGTCGATCCCCGCGATGACGATATTCCGGAATGCCCGCGCGACGGGTGGGAACCGTTCCCGGGAGTGCCGATGCTCCGGAGTATGCGCATCGAATGGGCACATGGCTGGATAAACATAACCAGGCACCCGGTTGATGATTTTCATCCCGTCTGGTCACCTGACGGAAGTAAGCTCGGATTTACATCCCAGCGAAACTGGGACAATATCGATGCGTATTTCGTTTTCCTGAAGAATGAGGACGATGAGCGATCTTACAGGGAATGGGATGTTGAGGATGATCCCCTGCCGGGTCTTCCCGCATACCCGGAAAATGAGGAACCGGTTGAGGATGAAACCGACGATGAAGATGATGAGCAGATTGAGGACGAATTATCTGTTGTGGAAATAGATTTCGAGGGAATCCACCAGAGATCACGAAGGTTGACATCCCTCGAAGGCAACGAGCAGTTCCAGGGATTTTCTTCAGACGGCGAAACTATTGTCTACATATCCGATTCCGGGGGTACCCGGGATATCTGGCGGGTGAACTGGCGTGGTGAAGAGGCTAAGAAGATTGCCGGGAATGCCGAACCATCAAACGTGTTATGGAATACCGGTGACGACCGGATCTACTACCTGTCCAACGGAAGGATCACGTCAATTACGCCGGATGGAGATGATCGCAAATCGATCGGTTTCCGCGCGGAATTTTCGATTGATCCGGTGATCGAAAGGGAATTCAAATTCAACGAAATATGGAGATTGCAGAACAGGTGGTTTTATGATTCCGAATTTCACGGACGCGACTGGGACGCACTCCGCGATGAATATGAACCCCTCGCGAAGGCCGCGATAGACGCGTGGGATTTCGATGACGCCGTCAACATGATGCTCGGGCGATTGAATTCCAGCCACCTGTGGTACTCAGACGTCCAGGCAGGATTGTCGGGACCGGAAACCGGGTATCTCGGATGCACTTTCGTCGAGGACAAAGATCCGGGCATCGTGGTTGGTCGGATAACCCCCGATACACCGATCAGCAGGCTTGAATTCGATATTGAACCCGGCGACAGGATAGTCAGCATCAAGGGGATCGGCGTTGGTGGATGGGGGGACAACCCGGTCGGAAACTGGTGGCGTACGATGGAGGGCACATATAATACCGAGATAGAAATCGGCGTTATCGACGGCGACGATCCCGCCAATCCAAGATGGGTGAGAATTACACCCGCAAACTACTCGGGGTGGTTCCTGGCCGATTATGAAAATTGTGTGAAGGTGAACCAGGAGATCGTGGACAAACAGACCGATGGTCGGCTCGGTTACATGCATATCCGGAAAATGTACGAAGGCCCGCTGGAGCGATTCGAACAGGATCTCTATACTGTCGGGCATGGCAGGGACGGCCTGGTTATCGATGTCAGGTACAACTCCGGCGGTTGGGTAACGGACTGGCTTTTGACAATGCTGAACCCCAACAGGCATGCTCTTACGCAGCCAAGGGACGGGGGGTTTGGTTACCCCGAAGACAGAACGCCTGTTTACGAGACCAATATCCCGATTGTCGTGCTCTGCAACGAATATTCATTTTCAAACGCGGAGATTTTCGCCCATGCGATCCAGCGGTTGAAGCGGGGAACCCTCATCGGATGGCCCACCGGTGGCGGTGTTATCTCAACAGGCGGCATGCGCTTAGCTGATAACAGCTATCTCAGTATCCCGAGAAGGGGATGGTGGGCGATCAACCCGGCAACGGGGAGGAAACTGTTTAATCTTGAGGGCACCCCGGCGATACCGGATGTGCTCGTTCCATTCCTTCCGGTGAATTTCGCATGTGAGGATGACCCCCAGCTTGATGCAGGCATATTCACCTTACTGAACGAACTGGGTTTGGAATCCCGGTAAACCGACCCTATCGATGGAAATATCGTAGCCCTGCAACTCACGAGGCTGTCTCAAAACTCAATATTTATCGGGTGCCGCACACTTTAGTGTGCGTGTGTCCCTGATTATAAGCCGATTGTCGCACACTAAAGTGTGCGGCACCCAGCTTATGTAAAATTATTTGCCAAGTAGAATTGGTCTGAGAACCCCCGATGCGTCCATTATACACGATGACTGAAAATGGGGACAGTCCCGCGAAGACTTGGGACAGTCCCCAATGGCGCATTTTTAAG
>CBDVBS010000073.1:0-11663 GCA_965372275.1 uncultured bacterium
ACTTGAGCCAGGTGGGGAATCCCGCGCCGCCGCGTCCGCGTAGGCCGGATTGCTTCATGATTTCGAGGACATCCTCGCGTTTCATCGAGAGGACTTTTCTGAGGGCTTCGTAACCGTCAGTGGCGAGGTAATGATCGATGTCGAACGGGTCGATCAATCCGCAGTTGCGAAGTGCAATACGCACCTGTGGCTTGAGCATAGGGTGGTCGTAGAATTTCGGGATGCCGTCCAGGTCGCCATCCTCTCCGAAATGACCGACAGCTTCTTCCGCGGGGATTATATCATCCACGAAGACGCTTCTGAGTATTTTTTCGGCTTTTTCGGGTGAGACATTGGCAAAGCTCACTCGTGGTTTGCCGGGCAGTTTGATGTCCATGAGCGGTTCGAGGTAGCAAGGGCCGATGCATCCGACTTCCATGATTTGTGCATCCACCCCGATCTCATCGAGTATCTTCTCTGACATCTCCCATGTGCTCATGGCTCCCGCCGCGCGTCCGCATGTGCCTGCGCCGAAGATGATGATGGGCTTTGTGTTTTTCTCAAACTCCCGCCATTTAATCAGTGCGGTTTTTTTTCTTTGATCAAGAGTTGTCGTATTCATCCAGCACTTCCCTGAGTTTCAGCACGCTCATCTGGCTGTAGATTTTTTCATCAATTTTCACGACTGGTGCCAAGGCGCAGCATCCGAGGCAAGCCACCCTGTTGAGGTCGTATTTTCCATCCGGGGTTGTTTCACCGTCTTTGATTACCAGGCGGTATTCAAGGGAGTTGACCAGTTGATCACCGCCGCGTACGTGGCACGCCGTTCCCATGCATACGTAGATATGGTGCTCACCCGGCGGGTGGAACCGGAACTGGGCGTAGAATGTGGCTACGCCGTATATCTCGTTCTCGGTGATACGGAGTCTGCGCGAAACTTGTGTTACGGTTTCGGGTGAAATGAATCCTTTGATGTCCTGGAGCTTCTGAAGAAGAGGAATAAGATCCTCGCGGTTACCCGCGCATTCTTCCAGGACCGAGGATGTCTTTGTAATGGCCAGCCCTTGCCTCCAATGGGAGTGGGTTTATTTAATTTTTGCTAACAACGCACTCTCTCCCCGAGATATGCGTGTCCAGTAATAACGCTCCCCGCGTTATTCTATTCCTAAGTCATGTAACTTAATCGCAATCTTGTAAGCATCCAGATCGCTGCCGAAGATGGTTATCTCGGCGCGGTCCGCGAGTTCGATCACATCGGGCAGCGGCGATTTGCCTCTCACGAGGACGATGGCCGAAATGTCCACGAGGTTCGCGGTGGCGATAAGGTTTTTGTGTGTCTGGATGGTGAGCAAAACGTCATTCGCCTTGGCTCCGGCAACGATGTCGCTGACCATGTCGGAAATGAAGACCCCCTCGGTCTCCTTGTCATAGAGCTTGTTAAACGGCTTGAGACCAATTTTATCCTGCAGCTCTGAGATTTTCATGTTATTCGTCCTTTCCTTTCAAATGTGAATCTGTCTGCCGCTTAACGGCTTATATCAATATATATCTGTAAGGCCCGTATCGGCGATTATCTCGCCCTGGCATATGTCCATATCAATTACGAACGAACACGGCACGAACATGATATGCTTACCCGGTGTCTTGATGCGGCTGTTGAAATATTCGGTGAGTGCGCGGGTAGCATCAAGGCTTACGCATTTCCCCGAGATATGGGATGTATCGGCGCATAAGGCGACATAGACCCATGTCTTATCCCTGCCGACAAGCTTGCTGAGAGCCCCGGCGTTGCACTCGGACATGCAGTTGGTGCATAGCATCATCCCGACTACGCTGTCGAGGTTGACCTTCATGCCGCACTTCGTACATTCGAGGTCGAACTTTACGGCCTGGTAACTGCCCAAGTATTTCCAGAGATGCTCCCCATCGACATAGCTGTCCATGGGTGGGTTATCTTCAAGGGAGAAGAACGATTGCCTGGCCCCGGTGTGGATACATCCCTCGGTTACTAAGTAACCGTTGCGGACATTTACAATCGACCATTCATGCTGGCAGTCATTAACAGCCATATATCCTCCCTGCGTTTGTCTGATATTAATAAGAAGATGGTTTCGAGGTATTGAATCAGGACTTACAGCTTCCCACTTTCGAATGACTCCGAACGAAACACCTACATCATGCCCCTATTCAATAGCCTCCCTCAAAACTTTGGTCCAGCATTAATGCTCAAAGGAGGCTTATAAAACCTCAAGCTGCATATGAAATTTAAAACTTCTGAACCACTTCTTATGCGGATTATAGCATCCGAGTGCGAAAATTGGAATATTTTTGGCTAAATGACGTTATACAAAAAATAGAAAAATATGAAAGAGCCGGGATGTTTCCCGGCTGAAAGATCGATAATGGTGGAGCTACGGGGGATCGAACCCCGGACCTCTTGAATGCCATTCAAGCGCTCTCCCAGCTGAGCTATAGCCCCAAGGGTGCGATATTGTACCATGAAGGGTCTATGAGCGCAATTGCCGGGGAGGGGGTATAATTGGGTGGATGGTAACCCACGAAATGGGATTCGTGGGTTACATGGATTTGAATCAACCGGAGCGTGGATGTCACGAGGCTGTTGAAAATGTCAGGACATGTTGGAATACGGGACAGGCCTCAGTAGAGTAGGCGTTGTGCAAAAGGCATAAAGTGCTGTCTGAAATTACGTTCTTCATTTTCAAAGGCCAGTCCCTATTTTTCGCCCGCAGATTGAAAAGGAGATTTTGAATGATTGAGATATCGACGGATGTAGAGGCGTTTGATTGCATGTGGGACATAGTGGAGGGTTTCCTCAAGGCGGATGTCCGGGAGATCGACTTCAATGGGCGAACGGTGAGGGGATATCGTAGCCCGGATTGTCCATATATCTGGTTCCGTGATCATATCCATATGATGGAAGCCACGGTGTACATGGAGAAGGATATCAAGAACGCCGTGAGCTTTATGCTCGATACCCAGCAGGATGATGGGCATTTTCATGATTTCATCTCGCCCGAAGGTGAAATGCTCCGGGTGCCGACAGAAGCGGACGTGGAATATCTTGCCGTGATCGGCGTTTACCGGGCGTGGCAGGCATCGGGGGATGATGCGTGGATGGAGAAATGTCTGCCGGTGCTTGTGAAGGGGTTGGACTATTGCACATCTCATCCGTGGCGCTGGGATGAGAAGCATCGGATGATCAAGCGCGCATATACTATTGATACATGGGATTTTGATTACCGCGAAGACCTCGAAGAGATACACTGGCCCGGGAAGATCGATGAGAAGACACATTTCGGGATAATGCACGGGGATAACAGCGGGTTGTATTACGCATGGATATTGATGACGCGTATGCTGAATCACCTCGGCAGAACCGGCGAGGCGAAATCGTTCGAAGCGAAGGCACTTGATCTTCGGCAACGCGCGAACGAATTGCTGTTCAACGGGAAATTCTACCGGCACCGGTTGGCGTTGGATGATGTGAGTATTCCGGGTGTCGATGAAGATGCACAACTTTCATTGTCGAATGCGTACAATCTGAACAGGGGACTTCCGACGGATGTGATGGCCCAGACGATCATCAACGAATATATGTCGCGTCGTGATACCGACAAAGCATTCGCCGAGTGGTACAGCATCGATCCGCCATTCCCGGTGGGCGTGTTCGGGACTGACAAACTTGTGCCGGGCGCGTATGTGAACGGCGGGATAATGCCGCTTGTTGGCGGGGAACTTGCGAGGGGGGCGTTCAAATATGGGTTCTCGGAATATGGCGCGGATATACTCAGGAGATATTACGAAATGATCAAGCGTACGGGTGAGTCATACTTGTGGTATTTCCCCGATGGCAGAGCACCGACCGCCGAGGAGAGCACATCGCCTGAAGCATTGCCGACGGATGGGTGGGGCTCGTCGGCGATGATAGCCACGCTTGTCGAGGGATTGGTGGGTATCGAAGACAAATCGTGTAAGTTCGGGTATGTACATGTAACGCCCCGATGGATCGCTGCGGATGTGGATTACGCGGAGGTTGTGATCGACTATGAATCATCGGGGGTGGGTTTTGATTATGTCTTTAATTATGATCCCGATGGCAAATTCATAACGGTTGTTTTCGGTGCTGGTGAAAGCCCCGCTAAGCTCTCGGTGCTCCTTCCGGCAAATGTGGAGGTAACAAAGACTTTAGTGGACGGTTCGAAATTTCCATCGGTTACAAGACATGTCAGGAATGAGGTTTATGTGGAGATGGATATACCGGGGGGACAGGACAGGGAAATGGAGATATGGTTTAAGGAGAAATGATGGGGTGTTGTTTCGATGTGGGGAATAATATTTTTCACCTACAAACTTCGAAGACTCGTTTGTAGGCGGCACCCGGATGGTGGGGTTATAACAATGGCACGCCCATTCTCGAAGACTCGAAGTGGGCGTGGCACCCGATCCAATATCATTGGGTGACGTGTATCTATTGGGTAGCGCGTATCTGTTGTTGGATAATTTCTGAAGGGTAGCGCGTATCTATAGGTCGCTCTGCGACCGATGATGCGCGCTCGAAGGAGGACCACCCTTCTGAAGACAGAAGGGTGCCACCCGGAAAAGACACCGCTATCAGCGAAGACGCTGAGTAGCGGTGGCACACGGAGGGGAGGTAGCGGTGGCACCAGAGGTGTCCCGATACAACGGGGCATTTAACCCCGCCATTTATCGAGATGTTGTGAGACGAAATCGTCATCTGTTAGATGAGGATATGATTTGCAGACGCGGTCGATTTCATCAGCCTGACCGTGAGAGAGGTCGAGGCTGCTATCGAGGCAGAGGCGATTTTCGAGAAGTCCCTGCCTTCTGAGGATTTCGTGGATGCCCGGTATGCATCCCGCGAAATTGTTGCGTGCGTCGAATATCGCGGCGTTGGCGTCGGTAAGTTGAGCACCGATTTCAAGAAGATGCCGGGGGATGGGTGTGTCTGAGTTGACCACATCTCTTATCTCGTTGAATAAATCAACCGCGGCTTTCGTCCACACTGCCCATTGGCCGAGGAGACCGCCGACAAAGCGTACGGTTATGTCGCCGAAAGTAAATGGAGTCAATAAATCACCGACGATGTTATCATCATTGCCGGTATAGAGGGCGATATCAGAAGCGCGACCCGATGCCGCTACCGCGCGTGCAACATTGATGGTTTCATAACGATCGAACGGGGCCACTTTTATCGCAACTACATTGTCGATCAGCGAAAAACGCCGCCAGAAATCGAAGCTCAGCTTACGCCCTCCAACTGCGGGTTGCAGGTAGAAGCCGAAGGTCGGGATGATTTCGGCAACGGCTTGGCAATGGGCTATTAGTGTGTCATCTGATGCATTTTTCAAAGCACTCAAACTCAGAAGTCCTGCGTGATATCCCAACTCAGATGCTGTTTCGGCTTCGCCTTCCGCCTGCTTAGTCTCTCCGCATATGCCCGCAATCAGCGCGACAGGCTGCCGAGTCTTCCATGAATTCACGGTGCCTGCGACATTCTCCAGAACAGGTTTGTAGAGGTCGATGCCTGGGTTGCGTATCTCGAATTGAGTTGTATGCACACCGACCGCCAAGCCGCCCGCACCGGAGTCGATGTAGTAGCGGGTCAATAAGGCATTGCGTTTTTCATCGAATTTCCCGATGCTGTTCAATGCTAACGGATGCGCGGGAATAACCATCCCTTCTTTAAGTGCTGACAGGATATCCGTTGGCTGTATCGGAGGTTTATTGGCATTGTTGCTCAATTTCAGAAACTCCCGTCCCGTGTTTCGAAGTGTGTAGGCTTATCCAAAAGGGGTTTGGAATTCATTACCCAGTGAGAAATCCATTGGACGATGCGGTCGATCGGTACATTCGGCGGACCGAATTTTTCGCTTGAGAGTGATGCGTCACTCAATAGCGCCGTATCGGACGGAACGCCTTCGATGACCGGCTGCTTGCCCATCAGCTCGGCGAATCGGCCCGCTATCTCGCTTACCGAAAGGGTTTCAGGGCCGGTGACATTCATCACCATCGGCGGACTGATGCAATGGTCGAGACATAGTAACGCGCGTTCGTTGGCGTCGGCCTGCCATATGGCGTTCAGATGTCCCATCGTGATATCGATCGGCTCATCGTTCCAGACCTTCAGGGCGATGTCGAGTAGGACGCCGTAGCGGAGTTCCACCGCGTAGTTGAGCCGGAATATGCAGACGGGCGTGTTGAATTGTTCGGAATGGAATGAGAATACCATCTCGCGCGCAAGACAAGATTGGGCATACTGGCCGACCGGCGCGGGTTGAGTGTCTTCATCAGCGCCACCGGAATTAACTGGAGCGAAGGGATAGACATTTCCTGTTGAGAAGACAACGATCCGGGAGTCCTGGTAACGCCTTGCCACGAGTCCGGGGAGGAATGCGTTGAGCGCCCAGGTGAGTGACTGGTTTTCCATCGAACCGAATTTCATCCCGATCATGTATATGACATTGGCGGCGTCGGGTAATTCATCAACGGCACCAGTTGCGAGGAGATTGGAGAGGATGGTTTTCACTCCCGCGGATTCCAGGTCGTTCCGCGCTTTATCGTCCGGGAAAACATCCACGCCGAATATGTGTGTTCCCTTTGGTGATTCATCAGCGGCTTTTCGAGCCATTTTCGCGAGGGTGGGTCCCATCTTACCGCCGACACCAAGGATAACCAGGTCGCCGTCAAGGCTCCTGAAATGTTCAATCAATCGTGGTGTCGGTTTAGAAAGAGCAGTTTCAAGCTCCTCGATGGATTCAATGAGCGGGTTTTGAGACGGGCTACTTCCGTTTGCGTCAGTCAATTTCCGGCTCCCTTCGTAAGCATCATTCTTCAATGCGTAATAAACGTATTGCGTCGATGGGGCACACCTGCTCGCAGAAGCCGCATGAGACGCAGGTCTGCGGGACGATTTCGTAGTAGCCCTCTTCGTTGGAGATGGCATCGTACGGGCACCTTTGACGGCAGAGGTCGCAGGATGTGCATAGTTCCGTGTCGATTTTGAACTCCACGGTTTTCGCGCGATTGATGTCGTGGACACCTAACACTGCGTCACCGGATACATGTCCACGGAATGCGGAGACGGTCCGGTAATTCCTGTCATCCATCCATTTTTTCAGACCGGCAATGAAACCGTGGATAACTTCGTAACCATTCATATAGATCGATGTGCATACCTGTACGGCATTCGCGCCCGCGAGCAGATACTTGACAATATCCGATGCGGATGAGATACCCCCCGAACCGGCGATGCTGATTTTGCATTGAGATGAGAGTCTGCTCACCCAGAGGAGGGGATAATGTAGTGAAAATTCGCCGCCGTGTCCCGCCGCGCCGCCGTGCATAACCGGCTTTTCATCGTTGATGTCGATATCGATTCCGGCGAAGCGGTTGAATATGACGACACCCTTAACGCCCATGGATTCGAGTTTTGCGACGATGGCTTCGGGCGATGTCAGACGTCCGGGCAATTTCACTGCGACCGGAATGGAAACTGCATCCATGACGGTTTCGACGGCATCGAGCATCTTCGCTTCAGCTTCGGAACCACTTGATGTCACTGAGCCATACGGGCAGGAGACATTCAATTCAATTGCGGGAGCACCTGCATCCTGCATACGCAGAGCATAATTTCGCCAGCCATCGGGAGTGATGCAATTTATGGATGGAATGACGGGGATGTCGAGTTCGCTGTTTGCCTTTCTGACTTCCTTTGCATAGCGATCCGGTCCCCAGTCGGATGCCTGCTCGAAGCTGTAGAATACCGTTGCGTCGCCGCGACGTATGAGCGAAAAGTGGGGGGCGGGGTCTTCGCGCGCGATCTCATCCTCGAACAATGATTTCATGATGGCCGCACCGAAACCGGTTTCCGCGCATTTGCGCAGGCGGGAGATGTCGCGTGTCATTCCCGATGATGCGGCTATGATCGGGTTCTTGAGTCTGAGTCCAAGGTATGTTGTTCTTGTGTCGGTCATTTTATCTTCCGTAACTCAGGTATTGCCGTTCTGTCAACCTGGATTTCGTTATTGTCGGTTAAAGATGTGATCAGCCAGTTCCCGTCGAACTGCGGGTCTCTTGTATATGCTTTGGTATCGGGCCCATGAGGCTCGCATATGTGTGACCCGCGTGATTCGCTCCTCAACCAGGCTGATGATACCATGGCTTTGGAAACGACGATGGCTGATATCGCGGCAAGCGTCTTATGCAACTCGTTTTTGGACCATGATATACCTCTCAGCGAAATCATGTCGATTCCTTTTCTTGCATTGAGTAATCCATCGTGGGTGCGCACGACGCCCATCTCGGCTTTAAGGACGTGGATGATCATCGAATTGACTTCGTCAGGACGCAGCCCTTTTTCTTCGGTGAATGCCCCGGTAATATCCTCCAGTCGATCAAGGGCGGAAGGATCTGTTGCGGGCTCCTGGTTCGCTCGTGATGCATATCCCGCGGCATTCGTTCCGGCGATGGTGCCCATTACCTGGCAGTCCATCAGCGAATTACCGCCGGGACGGTTTGCGCCATGAGGTCCGCCCGCGCATTCACCGCAGGCATAGAGGCCGGGTACGCCGGTTTCGGCATCCGTATTGATGAGTATTCCGCCCTGGAAATGCTGAGCCTCATGCCTGATTTCGATCGATTCGCTGCTGAGATCGATCCCGCGTTCTGTGAACCATCCGATTACCTGTGGATTATCTTTCATCAGTCTCCCGATCGGGGTCGGGGCATATTTCAACGGATCGGAGCCTTGCCAGGCTGCCCGGTTGATTTGATCGAAAACATCGCGATTGAATCCGGGGAGATTCCGCCTGAAGTCGAGATACACTTTTCTGCCTTTCGAAGTAATCCACCAGATGCTTGTATCGACGGTCAGCGCGTCGGATTCCACGGATACCGGCCATGAAGCGCCTTTCTGAAACAACGCGGATGCATAGGGGTTTGCCGTGTCCGTAGGATTTAAGACCGGGGTGTCTATATTTGAGAACAGGTCATTATCGTCCTGATCGACAACATTCGGCATCGCGCGCATCAGGCTTCCCGAACAGGCGAGTTTGGTGGGCGGATTCACGAGACCGAACTGGATGAATTCAAGATTTACGAGCTTTGCACCGACAGCTAATGCACTGAAGAAGGGGATTGCATCAGAGCCTTCCGGGTAGAGGCAGCTTCCGAATAACGCGCCGGGACCGCCAGTGGCGAGGATTACGGAATGGGAGATTATTGTCGTAATTTCGCCGGTGGATGTACCGGTGCAGAATGCCGTCCATTTAGGGAGCTTGTTATCCGGTTTCGCCAGGCCAAGCAGGCGGTGGTTGCCGATGAATTCAATGCCCTGCTTTTTTGCTTCACTGAGCAATGCGTGGTGGATATCCCGGGCAGTGTAAGGACCGGTGTAGCAGGCACGCGGGTATTCGGAGCCGTCGGTTCGGAATTGTTCGGGTTTACCGTCAGTTGTGCGTGCCCAGGGTACGCCGAGTTTATCCAAATATTCAAACGCGGATTTCGCGCTCAGGGCGAGAAGGATCGCCAAATTCGGGTCGGAAACCTGTCCGCCGCCGATGAAGATATCCTCGGCATGTTTACGCCATGCATTATCACCACCGGGTGGGGTGTGGTCGAACGCCACATGGAAAGCCATGCGGTCGGAACAGGCGTTGGCGGTGAGGCTGTCGTTTTCGGGATTGCCGTGGGACACTACGGTGACCCGGAGTCCGGGGCTTGCTTCTTTAGCTGCTAATGCGGCGCGCAGTCCCGCTCCCCCGGAGCCGATGATGAGTATGTCGGTGATGTGATGTTCCATATGGAATTCGATTGTAACCCACGAAATGGGATTCGTGGGTTACATCTTTTTCATTGAGAGATTCTAACATAATGAGTATATCCTGTTGTTATCGGTGTCGGTGTTTCGGGAATTTATTCCCGAAACACCAGAATGCCGATGTCCTGATGGCACGGTCTGCCCGAGTCTTCGAGGGCTGACCGTGGTCTTAACGGGATTCCAACATACACCACGGTCAGCCCTCCCAAATCGTCGGGCAGACCGTGCCATCAAGAACGAATAATTTATGCACCGTTAGGGTGAAATGTACGGTACCCGAATATTATCGTAAGTGTTGAACAACTAATAATCTTTCGGTTTGTTCCACTCATTATATACTGCTTCGATGTTTTCGTATGGGTCGTCGATGCCCCACTCCGCAAGAGCGATGACCCCGCCGTTACCGTGGTCGAGGGCTTTGCGTACACGTACAACCGCGTCGCGAACTTCATCCAATGTGCCGAACGGCAGTATATGCTGCCTGTCGATCTCGCCCCAGAAAGTTACCTTGCCGCTGAAACGCTCACCGAGATCCTCAATGTCCATGCAGAACAACTGTGAATTGATTGCGTGAATACCGATCTCGATCAGTTCGGGATAGATGGCGGCGATGTGGCCGTCGGAATGGAAGAAGACATACTTGCCCTTCTCCCGCAGGATGTCGCAATAGTCCTTGTAGAGCGGTTTGAACAGGTCGCGCCACATGTCGGGCGAGATGAGCATCCCATTCTGGCTGCCCCAGTCGTCCATGAATGAAACGGCATCTACATCGGTGTCGGCCCACATACGCATTTCCCTGCAATAGAAATCGTGGAGCATTTCGAGAACCGTCTTTATTTCCTTAGTGCCGTATGCGAGGTCGAGGAATACTGCTTCACTTCCGCGCAGGAACTGCAGGCGTTCGAACGGTCGGGTCTCGGTGCCGACGATCATGAACTTGTCGGTTTCGGCATAACTTTTGTTAACTTCACTCAGGTCGGCTTCATCGAGCAATTCATACGGCGGTTTGTATGTATCTAATTTAGACCAATCCGAGAGCGGATGCTGTTTCACTTCGCCGATGATGCCGCGTTGCGCGATTTGCCACACGCATCCCCACGCGTCTGTGTAATCACCGACTTCGAAGGTTCTGCCTTTTACTTTCAGGCCAAGCCCGTAATTACAGACAGGATTGGTGAAATCGCTCGGGAATTTTTCTATCAGACGCTCAAATTCATCCTTTCGCCCCAGTGTCACTCCCGGTAATGCCCATATGTCGCGTGGGATGGGCCATACGGGTTGGTGGTTGAGTGTCTTGATTACTCTTTCACGTGATGTCAGATTCATAGAATATTCAGCGGATTATCACATGTTACTCTATCAGGAAAATGTGATTAGGTTTTCCTCAGCAGCTCAGCGAATTGTTCCCTGCTTATGTCGATGTCTTTTAAGATTTCACGCACAAGAGGTCTTGCCAGGTCCCGGCCGGGGTGTTTGGGGACTGTTGTTGTTCTACCGTCAGGATGGCGATAGAAGATATGGCTTCCTTTTTGCCTTACCGCATCGAACCCCAGGTGGAGTAATGTTCTTTCCATTGTTCTGAAATCAATGGTCGGCAGCCGGGTCAAACCTTCACCTCGATCTGTTGAAGGCCGATGAATCGTGGAAGCCCCTCAAGATCACCCTTAAATTCCTCGAGACATAATTCCAGGACTTCCTGCAAATTTTTCTGGAGCTCATCCAGAGTGGCTGCCTGAGTATGAGCGCCGGGTATCCCGGGTACGAACCCAACGTAGAGTTTTGTTTCCGGGTCCCATGCAACATAAGCCGTGAAACTTTTCATTCC
>CBDVBS010000074.1:0-11624 GCA_965372275.1 uncultured bacterium
TTACCTTCCTTCATTACGGTGGCCGCGCGGCGTATGAGGTTGCCGTTGAAACTTCCGCAGAGCCCCTTGTCGGAAGTGATAAGGACCAGTGCGACTCTCTTGACCTTCTTTACATCATCCGCACGTGCGGTAAGTGGATGCTCAAGGTCACCAACACCTGGACTCGAAAGGATATCGGAGAGTATCTCATCGAGTTTCAGAACAAACGGCCTGGCTTTCTGGCTGCGATCCTGCGAACGTTTAAGTTTCGTGGCCGAGACCATTTCCATCGCCTTCGTGATCTGCTTAATCCCGGAGACGCTTTTGATGCGCCTTTTTATTGCCCTCAGGTTGCTCATATTATTTCAGGTTTAACCTCTTAAGCCTCGCTTACGGCGGTATTCTTTCCCCTTCTCCTCCCGCTTCTCGCGTTCAACACGCGAACGCCTGTCTTCAGCCTCGATGTCGTCATATTCCATCGGTGTGAAGTAGAGATACTGGCCGTAAGTGTAGAGGCGTTCAGCGGCATAACGAACCTTACCGCCGGATGTGATACCCATCACGAAGAATGTGATGTCAAGCCTGTCGTTAGGATCATTCGCCGAGTAGTTTGCGTACATGCCGGTGATGCTCGCGGGATTGAGGTTGTATGCAAACTGACCGTCCGTGATGTCGATTGTCAGTTCCTCGACGAGCGATCCCTGGAACGAGACCGAGACATTCACCCTGCCGCCGATTATGTCCGACCCGGTCACATCCCCGCGAAGAGTGAACGGTTGATTGGCCAATATCTCGGTGCGACGTTCGAGCCTGAAGTCGACACGGTTATCGTAGCCGCCGTCGATAGCGTATATATTGAATGACCCCTCGGTGTCTTCCGATGTCCCGAGCGGGTAGCCGGTCTGATCGCCACGGTAGATTATATAGGAGACCCTGTAAACGCCCGGTTCATCAAGGTTGAACCATTGATCGGGGTCACCGATGAAGCCATATCTGTCGGATGATCCGTGGGCGCGTACAACCTCTCCGTTAGGCTTGGAGATGATAATCTCGTAATCGGCGGGGAGATTTGGCAGCGCGATCGCATCGATAATATATGCGTCACCCTTGCGAAGGATATCCCCCGGGTACAGGGCGTGGAATCCGGTGAACAGTTTTCTCGGGAACAACTGGTCGCTGATTTCGACTTCTCCAGCAGCGTAATAGACCGGGTTCGCGTAATCCCGGGTTACGAAAGCGCTTGATACATAGGGTAGATGCAGATGCGTCTCAACCTGCGGGTCGGTGTAATGCAACCCGCCGCAAAGGATGAAATAATCGCCTGTTTCATCACGTGGAAGCTCACCCGCATTGAACGGATTCGAATGCGGATGGGTTACGCTGTCAGGTGATACTTCGCTGATTGCCATCTGGGTGATTCTGTCCGAACGCACGGCGGAGAAATATTGGAACGCTTCGCGGTTTATATTTTCATAATAGCTGATGCTGCTCAGTCTCGCACCGGTACCCGTCCGAAGGCCGAAGAGGTCGCCGATCGAAACCAGGACATCTTCATCACCCCGGAATATTTCACCGAAGAGTGCCGGTTTGAAGATGAGCAGCGGGTCGAAGAAGGAAAAATTATCTTCGGGCAGGAAGATGAGCTCACTGGTCTTCAGCGGATAATCAATACGAAATGCTTTGTTCGATGTCTTGTTCTGTTGGGGGAACGGCAGTACCGATTCCGGCGCCTTGGTTCCACCGGCGTCGGTTGTGATGGCCGGGTCATAGACAACACCGAACGATTCAAGCTGTCCCATCCAGAGAGTGCCGTCCTTCTCGCGATACTCGGCGGTGTAAAGAATCCTGTAAAAACCCGGTTCGTTGAATCGGACAATACCCGACTTCGTCGCCCTCGCGCGCGCTTGACCGGCGTCAGGTATGAACTGGCCGAATCGGTTGGCGTGCACTTTGTGGTAATCGGAGTCCACCTTTTCAAGGGCACGGCGGTTGAGATATTGTGTGATGCCGATCTCGGCGGGTACCGGCGGGTAGAGATGCAGCGAAGTATTGTAGAGTTCACCGATCTCGACAGGTCTTCCGGGCGGGGTGCCGGGATCGATGATAATTGGCTGGGCGACCCATACCTCGTAGACTCCACCGCCCTGGTAGACGGTGCCGAACTCATCGGTTACCCAGCCTTTGCATTCAACGAGATGCTTGCCGTACTGGCTGAATGAAAAGAAAAACGCCTCACTGCCGGTTGTCGCGCCCATACCACGGGGGCCGAGGAACGGAGAGGAGCCGCAGTCGATGATCGTGCCGTCGGGATTCTTGATACGCAGGCTGAGCCATCCGCGCTTGTGATCCAGGCCGATTGTAGCTGTGTTCCTGTTCAGGAAGGGATTCAGCTCACCAGGGAAATCCGGTTCGAGCAGGTAACGCACCTGGCGTCCGAACTGATCCTTCAAAGGAAGCAGGCAGTAGTCGTATGAGCCGCGTCTTCTGCTTAGAGCGGCAAGTCCTTTATCCTCGAGGGGAAGAGCGCCTCCACCGGGATGGAACTGGCTGAAAAGGCTCCAGATCATCCGTGGTGACGCGGAGGTGTTGATATCAATCAAACGACTGTTGGCAAATGTCTGATCGGGATGGTATGCATCGACAGACGCCGGGTCGGTTCCCGCGAGGGTGATACGCATCGTCGGTGAAACTTCGATTCCGAAATCGAGACGTATCTTGTAGTAACCGGCAGGGATATCCTCATCGACTGGAATTATATTTTTGAAAGATACCTTGATTTGCCCTGTAGTCTTATTTATATCCAATTGCTCGGGCGGGATGGTAACGTAGGATGTCACCGGTGATACCCTGTCTGAACCGAAGATGACATGCGGTACTCGATATTCCTCGGCCTCTATCGGCATTCCGAGCAGGTCAAGCCGCGTTGAAAGCAGCGCCCCGGCATCACCGATATACTGGCCTGAGCCGTCGAAAAGCCGTCTGCCGGTAACGAGACAATATAAACCGCGGGTTTTTTCGAGGTTGTATGCAAGTCCGATGCTGTCGATTTCGAGGATGGTGTCAATTGTGAGTTGATCCCCAGTTGCGAATGACTGGCCGGAGTATGTGAGTTCGGCTGACCATGTACCGTCTTGCGCGACGGTTCCCTCATGGTGGTAGGGATCTGCGACCCCGGTGCCCGCCGCACCGGATGCCGCGATTGTAATGCTTAGAAGCATCACGCTAATCAGGAATATTCTTACCGGGACCTTCATAATTGCCACCTCACTCTATTCCTGCTCACCCTCCTCAATAAATTCCATTGTTCCCTTGTCCTTTGCGTAAATCTCCTTGAATTCGAGGATGGCCTTCTTGAGCATGTCTTCCACGTCATCAGTCAGATCGAAGGTTTCCGTGAACCTGTGGAATATCTCCGGGTGTTTTTCATCGATAAATTTAAGGAAATTTGTTTCGAATAAATCAACCTGGTCCAGCGGCAGGTCATCGAGGTAACCGTTAATACCCGCGTAGATGATTACAACCTGTCTTTCGACGGGCATCGGGACATACTGCGGTTGCTTAAGGATTTCAGTCATTCTCTCGCCCCGGATTAACTGGGCCTGGGTTGTCTTATCGATGTCGGATCCGAACTGTGCGAACGCCTGCAGCTCGCGGTACTGCGCCAGGTCGAGGCGGAGCATACCGGCGATCTTCTTCATCATCTTGCGTTGGGCGTTGCCTCCGACGCGGCTTACCGACAATCCCACGTTGATAGCTGGACGTTGACCGGCATAGAACAGATCGGGTTCGAGATATATCTGTCCGTCTGTGATGGAGATCACGTTGGTCGGGATGTATGCGGATACGTCTCCCGCCTGGGTCTCAATGACCGGGATGCCTGTTAAACTGCCTCCGCCAAGTTCATCTGAAAGCTTGGCGCTACGTTCAAGCAGGCGGGAGTGCAGATAGAAGACGTCGCCCGGATATGCTTCTCGGCCCGGGGGACGTCGAATTAGCAGCGACAACTCGCGATACGCAACCGCGTGCTTGCTCAAATCATCATAGAAAATGACGGCGTGTTTTCCGTTAAACATAAAGTCTTCGCCGATCGCGACACCGGTGTAGGGTGCGATGAACTGCATCGGTGCGGGGTCGGATGCGGATGCAACGACGATGATGGTGTATTTCATGGCGCCGTGCTGCTCCAACGTGTCGATGATACGCGCGACTGTCGACTGTTTCTGACCGATCGCTACATATATGCAGAACAGGTCGGTATCCTTCTGGTTGATAATCGTATCGACGATGATCGCGGTCTTTCCGGTCTGCCTGTCACCGATGATAAGTTCGCGCTGGCCACGTCCGATCGGGATCATGGCATCGATAGCCTTGATACCGGTCTGCACCGGCTCATTTACGGGTTGGCGCTGCACGACGTTCGGCGCGTTCGATTCCAACGGTCGGTACGTGTCGGTAACAATCGGGCCCTTGCCGTCAATAGGCTGACCGACCGCGTTGACGACACGTCCGGCCATTGCTTCACCGACGGGGACTTCGGATATACGCTGGGTGCGTTTGACCTCGTCACCTTCCTTGATATGTATGCTCTCACCGAGAAGGGCCGCGGCAACGTTGCTCTCCTCGAGGTTCAGCACCATGCCGAATATCTCCGTTCCGTCAGGAGCGTTGGGGAATTGGAGAAGCTCGCCCATCATGGCGTCTTCGAGACCGTAGATACGCGCTATGCCGTCACCAATCTGCAGGATGGTGCCGACCGATTCCATCGTCAGTTTCTCGCCGTATTTTTCAATCTCCAGCTTAAGTACTGCGCTTACTTCTTCGGGCTTCAGACCCATCATCTCACCTCGATACCGCTAACAATTAAGATTTCAAAATATATTAACTCGTATACACATTTACCCGCTTCATCTCGTCACGGAAATGAAGTAGCCGCGTATGTACGCTGCCGTCGAAAATATGGTTGCCGAGCTTCACAATAACACCGCCAATCAACCGGGGATCGACCCTGCGTTCGAGAAGGATTTGGTGATCGGAGAATTTCTGAACACGTTTCTCGAGACGCTGGAACAGATCATCCGGCATTGGAACGGCGGAGATAACGATTCCATTCTGAACGCCGCGCACTTCGTCAGCTATCTGGCTGAATCGCTTCGCGACATTAATCAGCAGATGCACCCTGTTCTTATCGATCAGGAGAAGGATCAATGACATCACGTGCTTAGAAAGATACGGAGCAAGTACCTTCATCACCAGTTCCTTCTTCTTCGACTTCTCCACCTTGGGATGCGCGAGGAAGCGAACGAGGGAAGGATCCTTCGCGTGCAGGGCGATAATACTGTCGAGCTGAGCGCCATAAAGATTCAACTCCTCCATCTCGGGAGCAAGCGCCAATAACGCTTTTGCATAACGGTCAGCTATTCCCTTAGTCAACATCCGCTAATTCCTCGATGTAATCCTCTATCAGCCTGCGGTGCGTTGATTCATCGATCGTCTCATGTATGACCTTCTCAGCGGCCTTGACCGATGTTTCGATGATGAAGTCCCTCAGTTGCACCTTGGCCTTTGTGTACTCGGCCACCACTTCATCGTGGCCTTTCTGCTCGATAATGTCGGCTTTAACCCTGGCATCATCCTCGATCTTACGCGCGAGCAACTGGCCTTCCCGGATAGCTTCCTGCAGCTTCTTGTGGGTTTCTTCCTGGATATGCGCCAGGTGTTCCTCGTACTTTGTCTTGAGGCGCGTAATCTCAGCTTCCTTGGTTTCGATACCGTCGTAGGCGTTCTGTATCTCATCACGCCGGTCATCAAGCAGCTTCGTGAAGGGTCCCCACAGGAATTTCCTCAGAAGCAGGAACAGCAGGATGAAGCCTACGATGTTAACCAGAAGCTGCTGCCAATGGATGCCTAATGTATCTAACACTTCCATTGCTTATCGAAGCTCCTTTTGGCAATCTTGCCGTATTGCCACCCGTGATTACCGGATGAGCAAAGTCCCGAAAGGAAATTTACCCATGCCCACGGGCGGAACAAAGTCCTTCCGCGAGATAATAAAACCCTTGCGGAGACTTCAATCGTCCCGGTTGATGACGATACCGGCTTCGGCAAGCTGTTCGTCGTAGTTAACCGTCTCTTCCATCATTACAGGCGCTTTGGCGGATGGCTCGTCATGAGTCGCCGGTGCTTCGGCGGGTTTCATGTTGCCCATCAGGATGAAGACCACGACCAGCGCGTAGATCGTCAATGCCTCGATCATGGCGGCACCGATGATCATCGCGGTCTGGATCTTACCCGCGGCCTGTGGCTGCCTGCCCATTGCCGTGGTAGCGCCATTGACAGCGGACCCGAGACCGAGACCACTACCGATGGCGGCCAATCCAACGCCGATTGGAAGGCTAAGACCAAGAGCAGTTCCAACGTCCATGTGTTGTTATCCTCCTACGAAATTCAAATATTCATTTTAAAAATGTTCGCTATAAACAGAACGGCATTAACGCCGGTTGTTTTCCTGTCATTTTTCCCCTTCGTGATCATGTGACATCATCAGGGCAAGGTAAACCGCTGATAGCATGGCGAATACCAATGCCTGGATGAGACTTCCCAAAATACCGAGGAAATAGAATGGGAATTGAAGCGGAATCGGTATGTAAACGACGCTGAATATGATGGCGGACAGCGCCACCATCACCGCGATCAGGGTATCTTCACCGGTTATGTTTCCGAAGAGACGGAGGCTGAGGCTGAACGGCTTCGCCAGCTCACCGATAATATGCAGTGGAAAATTCAACGGGAAAAGCCAGATTGGTTCGCCCATCAGGTGCTTGATATAACCGATGACCCCATTCTGCCTTAACCCGTGCCACTGAACCAGCAGGAAAGTGCAGATCGCCATTGCTACGGTTACGTTGAGTGAGGTAGTAGGTGAGTGTCCGAGCGGGAACATGCCAAGCAGGTTCATCAAAAGGATGAAGAGGAACAGTGTCCCGATATATGCGGTAAATACCTTGCCCCTCGGGCCGAGGACATCGGTTTTCATATTCGTGAAGCCGTCAACGATGATTTCGAGGAAACATTGCAGCCGCGTGTTGGGGATCTTTCTACGCTTGCTGTATCCGTATGCGGCTATTATCACTAAGAATAGCGCTACAAGGAGAAAGTAGAACGGATCAACCCAACCCTTGTGGAAGATGTCGGTCTGGAATGCGTTGTCGAAGATGGTGCCGAGATTGTCCAGGTGGGTGGCTATTCCGCCGTCACCCTGAGGACCCGCATCGGATGATGCGAGAATCATTAAATGGGTCGAACCGTTGAATATGCTATCTAAAATCAATGGCAGCCTAACCTCGGACTTATGGCAGCGTTACTAAGTCGAATCGCCATCATCCAGTGAACCACCGATTTCGGCGGAGTCCTTTGGAGACTTCGCCTTGGGGTTGAAGACAATGATGGCGAGCACCTTTAATAAAATGACCAGGTACGTGAATGAAAACCCGGCCACGTACCAAATTACATCGACCCATCCTTTATATATGAGAACAAAAAAAAGCACAAGGATAATAGGAAACTTAATTATGATTGTCAACACCGCTTCACGGAGGTTAATCTCGCCAACCTTGATGAGGGACTGTATAACTCTCGACCATGCCCAGAGGTTGGCGATTCCGAACACCAGCCCCGAGAGGAAGCTGTAGCTCCCGACGGGGTTATAGACGATAAGCATCAGCCCGATAAGAGTGCCGGAAATACCGGTGGTGATATAGACACGTTTAAGAAAATTAAGGTCGAATCCGGGAATGGACGTCATTTCTTGCCTTCTTCCGAATCTTCGTCCTCCACGGCGATACGCGTGGCGATTCGAATTACTTCCCTGAATGACTGCACCAATGCCAACATCATCACAAGTATAGGCACCCAGGACGGCCAATGGAAGGTTTTCTGAAGGAATAAACCGATGAAATATCCCGCGATGGGATATCCTAACATAATGTATGGAATTGACAATGCAGTGAAGCTTCTACCTGTTCTGCGGGTGAAACGTCGTATCGGACCCTCACGGCGTTCTTTGTCGTTGCCGGTCATAACTTAGATCTTACATTCGTATTGATCGTCATCTTTATCAACCCTGTATCCTCTCACATGGAGCAGCGGTATCGCATACATGAGTCCGATATCCGGTTCGCAGAAATCCTTTACAACACCTTCAACACCGAGCATCGTTTTCTCAAGACGATCCTTACCCTCGATAACGGCGAAGATGGTCTTGTTGTAATCGGTATCGGACCCCATCAAACGTCTGATGGATGCGATCAGGGGGGCATCGCTTTCCATGAAATGAGTGTGACCGACACCCTTGCTGTTAAAGATGGTGCACCCGGAAACATCGTTCTTGTTGAATACCTCGAGCATTTCGGACATCGTATCCGTTTTATCAAGGTGGATTACAAGAAGAAACCATCTATCTTTATGAGCCATTTTATTCCCTCCGATTGAAAGGTTAAGTATCTTGTTCCTGTGTCACGGTATCAGGTTCCGAATGTCCTCGGAATGATATTTTCAATAGTGCCGGTGTGACTAAGGTTGTAACCAGAACCATGATAATCATGGAACTGAATATATCTCTTCCTATTATCCCCGCGCTTAAACCTACCGATGCAACTATCAATCCAACTTCGCCACGGCTGACCATCCCCATTCCTACACGTACAGACTCTATCATACTGAATCCGCCGAGTTTTGCCCCTACCAGGCATCCGGCTATTTTGGCGATAACGGCGACAAAGGCAATTGCGATTGTGAACCATAGGAGGTTTCCCTCAAGGGTACGCGCGTTGGCTTCAAGCCCAATATTAATGAAGAAAATGGGGACGAAGAATGAATAGGTGATTACGCTCAATTTATCCATTATCTCGCGATGGTACGAAGTCTGCGCGAATATTACCCCCGCGAGGTAGGTTCCCGTGATGGCGGCAACCGCGCCGACATATTCCGCCGCCCACGCGTAGAAAAGAGCCGTAGCGATCGCGAACGCCAGTACACCCTGACTGGTGGGAAGACGCGAGAGGAAGTCCATCATCTTCTGGAAGTATTTAATCCCGAAAAGGAAGAAGATCAGGAAGAACGCGATGATGGCAAAAATCAGAAGGACGACCCCAAGCACCTTGGACGCCGGTTCGGGAAGGTTGAAAAGCTCGGTGAGCCAGGACTGCCATGTTTCATACTGCTTCGAATGGGCTCCCGCCCCGGCCATCTTGGCGGGATTGAACGCGATGACAAGGCTGAGGATTATGATTCCAACGATATCATCGATAACCGCCGCGCCGAGGATCGCAGTTCCTTCCTTCGAGCGGAGCTTCCCGAGTTCCTTCAATGTCTGGGCGGTAATGCTGACGGATGTCGCACAGAGAATCGTTCCGGCGAACAGGGCGGTATAGAACCCGGTGTGCGGAATGAAGATCATCGTTACACCGAATCCCAGTAGCATTGGGACCGCGACACCGCCTATGGCGGCAAATGTGGCCACTTTGCCCACCTTGCGCATCTGTTTAAGATCGGTTTCAAGTCCAGCTAAGAACATCAGGAAGAGAACGCCCAACTCCGCGAGGACTTTGATGATGTCCTCCATGAACGTCCTGTGATCCGATTTATATCCCTGGATATGACGAGCTACATCCTCCCCTATCAGTTCACGTTGGTCTTTGGGAAGATCTGAAAGCGTTTCAAGGTCGTTAACTACAGCGGCCCCCACCTTTTCGCCAAGTTCATCAACCTTATCCCGAATATCATTCGGGTCCTCGGCAATTCCCTGGATGGCCTCCTCGACCGCCTTGAATTCGAGATGCTGCTCGTGTGATTCCGGGAATATCGGCCAGTATGCTATGGCAAGCAGCGTGGGACCGAGGATCAGTCCGGCGGTTATCTCACCGAGCACGGCGGGTTGTCCCAGGCGTTGGCTGAGAACTCCGGCGAGTTTAGCTACCGTTACAATAAAAGCAAGGACAAGGAATATTTCTATGTAATTATGATGCATCGCTTACCCTTTGATCCATTTCGGCGCTTTACCTTTCTCCCCCGTTTCGTCGAAATAGAATTCATTAACATCAATAATGTCCTTGCCTGACGCCTTAGCTTTGATTAAATTCGCGATTCTTCTTGCGGCATATCCGTCCCCGTACGGATTCCGCACCCGTGACATCTTTTTGTACAAACCTTCATCAGTGAGCAATCGCTTCGCCCATTTGAATATCCGCTCCCGTTTGACTCCGACCAGCTTAAGGCATCCCGCTCCGACTCCCTCGCGGCGCTCGGTCACTTCACGCATCACAAGCACCGGTACACCAAGGCTCGGCGCCTCTTCCTGGATGCCGCCGGAATCGGTAAGGATGATCTTGCTCTTGTCCATGGCGGCCACGAAGTCGAGATAGCCTATCGGATCGGAGATTACGATGTTCTTCGTGCCCTTAAGAATCGGGAGCATATTTTCGCGCACGACGGGATTCAGGTGTATGGGGAAATATACGGTGTATTTCGGGAAAGTACGCGAAATGTCCATAAGGACATATGCTATGTTCGCCAGATCGGTACCCCATGACTCACGGCGATGGGCGGTTACGAGAATCGTGCGTTTGTCAGGAAGGTCGCGTACAATCCTGGATATCTTCGCGCCACCACGAACTTTCTTGCGGGCATAGAGCAGTGCATCGATTACCGTATTGCCCGTGATATATACATTTTCCTTTATGCCTTCACGACCCAACGCTTTTGCGGAACGGGATGTCGGGGCGTAAAGCTCATCGGCGATGGTGTCGATCACCCGCCTGTTCATCTCTTCGGGGTAGGGTATCCATTTGTCCGGCGTACGCAGCCCGGCTTCCACATGCCCGACGGGGATATCATTATAGAAGCACGTCATCGCTGTGATGCAGGCGGTGGTTGTGTCGCCATGCACCAGAACTAAGTCAGGATTCTCGGCTTTCAATACTTCGGGCATTTTTGTGAAGATCGCCGATGAGATATCGCCGAGGGTCTGGCGTGGCTTCATTATGTTGAGATCGTGATCGAGCTTGATGTCGAAAATATCCAGCACCGTATCGAGCATCTCACGATGCTGCGCCGTCGCAACCGCTTTGACCCGTTTCTTCCCGAATGTACGGCATAACGCATGATAAACGGGTGCGAGCTTGATGCTGTCCGGACGCGTGCCGAAGATGAGTAGGATTTTTGGAACTTTCGCCAATCAATACCTCGTAAGTCGTAATAATGCAGCCCCACGGTACATCCGTGGGTAAACGCCTGATTAAGGTTGATTAAGAATAGCATCGGGGGGTGAAAAGTCAAATCCCTGGCGGAGAGTGTGGGATTCGAACCCACGTAACGGTGGATACCGTTAACACGCTCTCCAGGCGTGCGCCTTCAACCACTCGGCCAACTCTCCGCGTCGGGATAACGTGCGGATGGAATATACCTGAGGGACACCCCCACGTCAAGCTCTATCGGCATAATTAAGACCAATTATCCTTAAGAAAGACTAATTTAATCGGGTGCCGCACACTTCAGTGTGCGCCAATCCCCAAGTTAAGCCACTCATCGCACACTGAAGTGTGCGGCACCCAGCTTCTGAAAAAAATATTTGCCAAGGAGAATTGGTCTAA
>CBDVBS010000075.1:0-11483 GCA_965372275.1 uncultured bacterium
GCTCCTGCCCTTAGCGCACAAGAGTATGGATATGAGCTTACATGCCCAGCTTTGTTCTCATGCCATATAGTTGGTTCATCCGTTGGTTTCCTTTTAGCGAGTCTTTTGGTTTTAATATATTCAGATGCGTAATACTTCTCGTGCACATCTTCTTCAAGGATTTCTTCAAGTGGCCGCATCTTCACCCCCCCCTCCGGCCATTTAAAGGAAACTGCTTTATCAAAGCCAACAATAAAAACACGCTCCCGTTTTTGCGGCAATCCGAAATCCAGAGCATTAAGTACTTTGTGATCGGTGTGATATCCATGGTTAGCGAGAACGTTTAATATGCGCTTTAGCGTTTTTCCCTGATTATGACCAACCAGTAATTTAACATTTTCTAAAATAAATATTGAAGGTCTTTTGGCTTTTATGATTCTAGCGATATCAAAAAATAGCGTACCTCTTGTGTCTTGGAATCCCTTCTTATTGCCTATTATGCTGAAAGGTTGACAAGGAAAGCCTGCGAGTAACACATCGTGCTGTGGAATCTTATCGCTACAGATTTTGGTAATATCGTCACTCGGTTTTTCGCCAAAGTTAGCTAAATAAGTTGCTTGACAATATGCGTCATTATCTGATGCGAATACTGCAGAGCAATTAGCCCCAAGCTCACAGCAAGCTTGACTAATAGCAAGCCTAAATCCCCCAATCCCACAGAATAGGTCAATATAACGAATATCCATAGCCTTATCCATTCCCTTCACCCTTGGATGCATATTTAATGAATTCTGTCATATTGCGGTTCGAATGTCAACACTTGTATAGTGCCAACTCCATTTCCCATTCTTGAATTTTCACAGGCCGCCCAGGAAGCCGATTGGGGCCGGTGAGCCGGTATCCGTGGTTCTCGCAATGAATTTCTGTTCGCCGGAGTCGATGGTGATTATGCTTAATTCGCTGCCTTTTATCAGGTTGAGCGACGCGATGTAGTTTCCTGACGGGCTGAGCCAGAAGCTGTAGAGCGTGCTCTTGACCGGGAGTTCCCAGATCTTTTCATTATCCAGGTTTTTCACCATATGTGCGGTCTCGAAACCGGCGGAACGTTTAATGGGGTCAACCTTAAACCGGTAATTCGTGTAGCAAATCGTGTTTCCGTCCGGCGTTGCTGCTTGAAGGTTGTAGGCATTCTCATTGTCGGCTTTGAAAAGGGTTTCCCATTCACCGGATGCAGTATCAATATTGTATATGGAACCGCCCAGGGGGCGGGGGGTTCCGTCATCTAAGTAGTCCTCGGTCTGTACAATTATCTTTTCGCCGGCGGAGAGGATGAAGTACTTAGCGATAGACGGGCGTCCGAGCAGACCCTTCATATCGATCATCTCGGAATCACCGGTGATGGGATCGATGACATAAATGTTGAAAGTATTCTTTTCCCTGACATTTTCATAGGCTTTGAAATCGGTGATGGGATAATCAGGCAGGACGAGATAAAGGTTTCCCGCTGCATATTGGGTACCCGACAGGTTTTCGGTCTTGGTTCGCCCTGTTGCATTTTCGTCGATAAGATCGAGACGACCGATCTGCTTGCCAGTGGCCAGGTCGAGTGTGATGAACCACCATAGGTGGGGCATGGTTCGCTCCATGTAAGCGGTTTTTCCCATGACCCTGGAGATGGCTTTGCATTCGACCACGAGACGGTTCATCTCGAGGTCCCACCATATTTTCTCAACCCGCGTTGTCCAATCTTCACCTTTGCCTTTTATTGAAGTCTTCCACAATTCTTTGCCCGCAACCCGGTCGGTGAGACGGAGTGGTATATCTTCTATTGAGCTGATGGTTTCCTGTGACAAGAGCCTGGATGCGTCAGGGGAAAGAAGCAGCTTGGTGCGAGAGGGGAAACCGAAGCTCACGACGGTATCGATGGTCGATGCTTCGGCGATGTTGAGCGTGAAGTTGCCCTCCCCACCCGGTTCGATATACCCCATTGCGCCGCCCCAGTCGCCGTAATTGTAGATGAAGTAATCCGTTCCTTCTATGGGGAATGTCGTGTCTTCCGTTCCTTCATCCGCGATCTCCGTTTCTTTCGTGGCCGGCGGTTCCCCCTCAGGCTTGCCCTTGCATCCGGCATGGAGTGCAATCATCAGGAGGATAGTCAATATCAGTGTAAGAATATTTTTTAATTGCATTTTGTTCTGCCTTCAATTCCGGGTGGTAACCCACGAAATGGGATTCGAGGGTTACATCAATTGTTCAATACTTTAACATTTTTGCAGCATGTGGGATAACGGGGGATGTAATTATTGTGTAATGTGTTCAGGGCTTTGCGATTGGCATCGGGGATGGATGGATGTAAGATTGGAGCCGGGAGGGAAGGTGCCCGTTAGATGTAATTCGCGGTAAGGACTTTTATAGATGCAGCCCAAAGGTTATATGGGACACATACTAAATGTGGATCTGACATCGGGGACGTGCGAAAAACGTCCCCTGGATGGGCGTATGGCGATGCTGTATCTCGGTGGACGCGGATTGGGCACGGCTCTGCTATTGGAGAAGCTGCTTGCATGCAGCGACAGGTATGAGAATCCGGTTCGTGATATCGATCCCATGTCGCCGGATAATGTGCTTGTGATATCGACATCGCCGATGAACGGTACATCGGTGCCGACCTGCGCGCGTTATCATGCGGAGTTCAAGTCACCCCTGACCGGCGGCATCGGTTCCGCTGACTCGGGGGGGAAGTGGGGCGTGGAGTTCAAAAAGACAGGGCATGATGCGCTTGTGATTACCGGGCGGTCTGAAAATCCAGTTGTGCTGTTTATAAATGAGAACGGCGTGCAATTCATGGAACCACCGGATGTTTCGGGTGATGATGTCGATGCGATCACCGATGCGCTTGAAGCGCGCCACGGTCGTAAGGTGAAGGTGATGACCGTCGGTGCGGCGGGACGCAGGCTGTCACGTATAGCGGCGATAATCAATGATCGGGGAAGAGCGTTGGGAAGGGGCGGCGGCGGCGCGGTGTTTGCATCGAAGAATATTTTCGCCATTGCGGTTGTGGGTTCGATGAAGGTCGAGACCGCGAATCCGGAGATGCTGAGGCCGAAGAATATATCAGGGTCGGTATTCAAGGGACTCGCGAAGCTGCGTATGGGCAAGCTCACGAAGCCGCCGGAGCAGTTCGGGATATTGTCGTCGATGGGTACGAACGGGTTGATGGGGATGCTGGCGCAGTATGATGAACTCGTGCATCGGAATTTCCAGGACAATTGCCACGACCCCGATGAGCTGGCGAAGATTCGCGGAGAAGCGTTCCTGAATCATCCGAGCGTGAAGGTGAAACGCCGCGCATGTTTCAATTGCCCGATTGGATGCACGCGGTCCACGCAGGTTGTTGATGCAAAGGGGAATGTCGTTGAGACGGGCGAGGGGCCGGAGTTTGAGACGGTATCAATGCTCGGCGCGAATCTCGAAATATATGACCTCGATCTGATCACACGTGCGAATTATTTGTGTAACAGATTTGGCATCGACACGATCTCCCTCGGCGGAACAATTGCAGCGTTGATGGAGATTTATGGAATCGTGAAGTCGAAGGATGTGGCGGAGTGTTCGCCCGAAGAAAAATTACTGCTGGAAGATGCGAGGGAATTTGTCGGGAAACACGGCGAACCGGTTTTCGGAAATGCCGATTGTCTTATTCCTCTGGTTGAGAAGACGGTATTCGCGGAAGGGATTGGCGAATATGTAGCGATGGGCGCGAAACGATTGGCGGAACGTTACGGGCATCCCGAAGCAGCGATGGTTGTGAAGGGGATGGAGCTTCCGGCGTATGATCCGCGCGCAACATGGACCCAGGCGTTGTCGTATATGCTCACGCCGCGTGGTGGATGCCATCTGCAGGGTGGATACTCGGCGCCGATTGCATTCTGTGCCGGTTATGGCGAATTCCCCGGGACGAAGTCGGAAGGCGCGGCTCTTGTCGCGAGGAATGCGTCGTATCATAACTGTTCGTATGACATTTTAGGAGTATGCGCGTTCGCGGGATTCTCGGTAACGCTGGATGAATTCGCGAATATGCTCAACGATGTCACCGGGCTGGATTACAAGGCGAGCGACCTGGAGCGGATCGCGAGGCGTACGCTGACACTTGAGAAGTTGTTTAACCTTTTGTGCGGGATGGGAATTGATGATGACTGGCTGCCTGAGCGTTTCATCAATGAACCGATCATGGTCGAGGGGCGGGAGCTGGTTTGTGATGAAGATGAATTCAGAATGATGCGAGCGGAATATTACGAAGCCCTCGGCTGGGATGTGAATGGGGTGCCGACAACTGAGACATTGACGGAGCTTGAGATATTGTCTAAGGGGCAGGTCGAAGATTTGCGGATGGGGTTTACTTTCTCGGAAATGATGGACTCATGAACGAAACCAGTCCTGAAAATATATCGGAACGCATCTTTCAGCTTATGCGCAAGACCGGCAGGGCGATCATGCTCAGCTATGGGAATAACACGCATAGCGGGAATATCGGGATGCGGGACCCGGTTGAGCGGGATATTTTTTATGTCACGTCGTCCGGGTCACAGCAGGGGGCGTTGATTCGCAGCGATATAGTGCCGCTGCGATTCTCCGATGTAAGCTGGGGTGATGCCCGTGCATCGACTGAATCGACGATACATCGGAAGATACTCGCAATACCCGGCGTGGAAGCGGCGATACACGCGCATTTCCTGTCGGCGATATCGGTGTCTTTCGATTCAAAGGAGAGACAGAGTTTCTTAGTATATGAAGGGAAACGGGACGACACCGACGAGTTTTCATTAGTGCCGATAGATTTGATCGGTGCCGGGATTCTTGGGAAGGTACCGTCGGGGACATACCTTGAGTCGGTTGGCTCGGTCGAGATGGAGCGGCGGATCCCGCAATATCTTGCTGAGAATCGGGCAACAATAGTCAAGGGGCACGGGCCATTCGTGCGTGGTGAATCGGTTGAGGAATGCCTGCATCTGCTGAGCCTGGTCGATGCATCGGCGAAGCTGCTGATGACCGCACGTTTCAGGGGTGTTGATACATCTGCTATTGCGAAACGCATATTGAATGAGGGGGCTGATGCGGTTTATCCGCACAGGCCGAAGGGATTCAATCCATCGGAAATGGGAGTGTATGAGACACGGGATCAGGCCACGATCGCGGCGTTCAAGGAGCGTGCGGAATTCAATTTCTACCAGGGGATATCGCCATATGGAACAGGTTCGATGAGCGAGAGGATCACCGAGGGGGAGATGTTATATTGCCCGTTGGCGAGTGTGCCTGAAGGTTTTGATATTTCAATATACAGATTACATATTGAGCAGGGGGATGATGATTGGGAGCTTTCGCTGCATAAGACGATTTATCGTGAGACGAATAATAAAGCGATTATGATCAGCCAGAGCCCGTTGGCGAATGCCGAAGCTATGGCGCTTATAGCGGAGAGATACGGGATGCAGGCGCTGGTTGACCCGGAGTCTGTAGAGATAGATTATTCGAAGCGGACGGATCATCCGGTCGTGAAACCGATCGACGCCGAGGCGGTTTATTTGAATCCGCGCGTGGGTTTGTGCAACTCGAACGCACCGATTGATGCGATACTTGATATGCTCAGGTGGCATAAGGGGGCTTGTTTCATTGCGGGTGTCGGGGCGATAGGCGTGGGGAATGTCACACTTGAACAGGCGGCGCATCATGTGTCGTCGGGGGAGAGCATCGCGAAGTTCAGGCAGGATGTGTATTTAGCGTATAAGCTGAATGATGGCCCGTCGGTGGATTATTACGAGCCGGAGACGCAGTGAGAAAAGGATGTAACCCACGAAATGGGATTCGTGGGTTACATTCATATGTTATCCGAACCACGACCGTGAGGGAGTGGACATCTTATGAAGACACTGACAAACTCCGAAGACGTCGCTTGTCAGTGCCACCCGGAAGTAGAGGTTCGAAGTGAGTGCACAGGAAAAGGAATTGAATTATGGAAAAGAAACCGATACCGCGTTGCGCGGAATGTGAGACGAAAGAATGCAAGGATGGGAAAGACTGCTTCGGGATGGGAGATGAAATACGCGAACGCTACAAGGACGAGGATATCTTCCGCCTGTTCAAAGCGGCATCCGCGATAGAAGCCCGGCATTACTGCAAGGAACATCGGTTGAATGAAATAATCCATTTCGCGAAGGAACTTGGATGCAAAAAAGTGGGCCTTGCGTTCTGCATCGGGCTTGCATCGGAGGCTGAGACGGTCGCGGAGATATTTGGCCAGCATTTCGAGGTGATATCCATATGCTGCAAGAATTGCGGGATCGTTAAAAGTGAATATGATCTGGAGCAGATACATCCGGAGGAAGAGAGGGAAGTCATGTGCAACCCCATCGGGCAGGCGGAGATGCTTAATGAAGCGGGGACAGAGTTGAATATCATATGCGGACTGTGTGTCGGACACGATGCGATCTTCACGATGCATTGCAAAGCACCAGTGACCACATTGATCGCGAAAGACCGGGTGCTGGGACATAATCCTGCGGCGGCATTGTATGTGCAGTACATTCGCAGAGAGATGGAAGGGGATTGAAAATTAATTTACATTCAGGTTATTCTGTTTGCAGTCGTGACACCGCATAAAATTCAGGCATTTATTACATTATGGCAAAAAGGTCCGGGAGGTTCCTCATGAAAAATATAAGCAGGACTATCTTATGCATATCAATACTCGTGTTAGCCTGTTCCGGCTTCATGGGATGCAGCGGGAATTTCGGAGTTTCCACACAAGTGGGATCGAAGTGGATAAACCCGTCAATGCTGTTGGCTGACAGGTCAATCCAGCCGAGGGAATCGGAAGGATCGTCCATCGAAGTGAAGCCGGGCCCAAAAGCGGCTGCGAGTGACGACAATATCTCGTTGAAACCTGAATTGTCGCTTCTCATGCCCTGGGGGAATGCCGGATGGGCGGTCACCTGGGGGGCTGAACAGGAAGGGGATCAGCAGGAAAAAGCCTATGACGTAGCGTGGGACAAGTTCGGGGGTATTTACGTCACCGGCAATTTCGCGAATGGCTTGGATTTCTCGGCGGGACAGGATCCCTACGGTTACGACATCAACTCCTGGGGCGAATCGGATATATTCCTCAGCAAGTTCAACTCGAAGGGCGAGTTCGAGTGGGCGTGTGGGATTGGCGGTGATGGTTCCGACAACGGTTATGGAGTTGCCACCGACAGCATAGGATGTGTTTATGTAACGGGATATTTCGAGGGTGAATTTGATTTCGACCCCCACGTATCCAGACTTGTTACCAAGAGCGCTGTTGGCAAGCAGGATATTTTCCTGACTAAGTACGACAAACGTGGCAGGCATATATGGACGCAGACATGGGGTGGGTACTCCGGCGCCGAACAGGGATTCAAGGTTGCAGTTGACGGCTCCGACAATGTCTGCGTGATCGGTCATTTCAGTATGAGCGTCGATTTTGATCCCACCTCCGCCACGGACACGCGGTCATCAAAAGGCAGCACCGATGTGTTCATCTCGAAATTCAACAAGTGGGGTGAATTCCAGTGGGTTCGAACGATTGGCGGTGGGAAAACAGATATCGGATATGGGATCACAATGGATGATGCCGGCAATATATATGCGACCGGCTTCTTCCGTGGAGTGCAGGTTGACCTCTCCGCCGGTCAGAAACCGGGTGGATTCAAGGCATATTCCAACGGCGAGGCGGATGCATTTTTGGTGAAATTCGACCCCGACGGCGGGTTCGAATGGGCGCGAAGCTGGGGAGGGGATGAATCTGATTACGCGTTTGATGTCGCACTGTCGCCCGCGGAAGATCTCCTGTATGTCTGCGGTTATTTTCAGGATACGGTTGCATTCCCATCCCTCGCAAGGGGAGGATCAACGAATTTCGTTTCAAACGGGCAACGGGATGCATTCGTCTGCAAGCTGGATACTGACGGTAATTTCAAATGGGCGCGCACAATCGGGGGGACGGATCGTGACCAGTGTATGAGCGTCGCGGTTGACGGTTTGGGGAATATCTACGCGACAGGTTTCTTCTCTGAAACGGTTGACTTCAATCCGGCAGGTGGATCGGATGTGCACACGGCCGTTTCGGTTCATGATTGCTTCCTGACGAAATACTCGCCGGGTGGACAACGGTTGTGGACGCATACATGGGGAAGTCATGTTTATGACGAAGCATTCGGCGTCGCGGCTGATCCAGTCGGCGGTGCGTATGTGACGGGGAATTTCAGCGGTTCCGTGAATTTCGCGACAACCGGTTTCGATATGCATATTGCTGCCGGAGTAAGGGACCTTTTCCTATGCAGTTACCCACCGGATGGGAATTGGGGAGAGAAATTAAAATTCAAACCGGTATATATTGAGAAGACTGAATAAACAAACAACATTTGATTGATATAGCAACTCACACTTTGTGGGTTGTTTTTTTATTCACGCCGGGTGCCGCATACTTTAGTGTGCGTTTACTTCTGATCCCAGGTCGATTATCGCACACTAAAGTGTGCGGCACCCATGCATTTTCATAGTTCTAATGTAATCTCTTTTTTCTGCATTGGCGGATTATTTATGATATATTTAAGTCAGGAAGCAGATTCCCCTTGCAATTGAAGCTCCAAGTAACGCAATACAATATGCTCCGCCTCGCATAAGGAGAGGGATTATGTATAGGACTATCAGCGTAACAATCCTCGCATGTATGCTCCTCGCGGTTGGCTTTATGTTTACGGGATGCGGTGGGGGAATAAACCCGGCTGACATCAGCAACGATTGGGCCCTGGTCTGGGGCGGAACGAGTTATGATAACGGCAGTGCCGTAATTACTGATGAATACGGTAATGTCTATGTGGCTGGGATTTTTTCCGATGAAACCGGTTTCGACCCGGTACCCGAGAGAGTTGCGAGCCTTTCGCCTATTCCCTACGATAAGGACTTCTTTCTAACGAAATTCAGACCAGACGGCGAATATCAATGGTCTCGAATATGGGGAACTCCTGAAGACAATGAGATGGATCAGAACTCGGTTAACGACATGGCTTTAGACCATGTTGGAAACATTTATGTCGCGGGATATTTCCAGGCCGTTTTGGACTTCGATCCGGGAGAGGGTGTTGAGGAACATATGTCAAGAGGGAAGAATGATGCGTTCCTCAGCAAATTTGACTCCGATGGAAATTTCATTAGGGTCCTGACATGGAGGAGTGTGGGTTTTGATTCAATCCTTGGTGTTGAGACGGACTCAGCCAGCAATATTTATATCACCGGCAACTTCGAGGACACAGTCGATTTTGATCCCGGAGTGGGAATTGATGGGCGCACTTCCAACGGTGACGCCGATGTCTTTGCCGCCAAACTCGATGCGGAGGGTAATCTTATCTGGGCTCGTACGTGGGGTGGAGAGACATCGGACTACGCATCGGCAATTTCGCTGGACTTCAACAGTAATGTCATTATTCCCGGGAGTTTTCATTCTGAGACCGTCGATTTTGACCCCGGTTTAGGAATCGATGAACATCAAACATTTGCCGGCTATGATGTCTTCCTCACCAAGCTGTCATCAGACGGCAAATATGTCTGGACAAAGACATGGGGAAGCTACGAGGACGATAACGGGCCTGATGTTGATACTGACGCCGCTGGTAATGTATATATCGCCGGAAGGCTCGAAGAACCTATGGATGTGAATCCGGGAGCCGGTGTTAAGATGCTCTATTCAAACGGGGATTACGATGTCTACCTGGTTAAATTGAATCCGGAGGGTGATTATCTCTGGGGATTCAACTGGGGTGGTGTCAACTACGATTTTATCGGTGGTATTGAAGTGAATGGCGGGAATATTTATGTCGCGGGTGTTTACCAGGGCATCGTCGATTTTGATCCCGGGTCGGGAAGGCAGGAGCTGGAGTCTTATCAAGATATATGCCTGAGCTGCTTCAACCTCCAGGGCGTGCTCCGGTGGGTAGGTCGATGGGAGACACCGGATAGAGACTACTGTTCGGGAATCGCGGTTAGCAACGCGGGATATATCTTCATTTCCGGTTATACCACCCAACCGCCTCCGTCAGATGAATCCGCGTTCCTGTATCTCCCGGATTACGATGCGTTCCTGGTAAGATTTTCGCCGTATTATGGAGCACTCGATATGCCGTTCTGAATTCCTGTGTTGTGTGTTGGTATGTAACATCTCCTCTTCGTGTGGCACCCTTTTGTCTTCAAAGGGGTGGCGATGTATCTCATGGAGGATTAACGAAGACCACCCTTTTGAAGACAAAAGGGTGCCACACGGAATTCGTGAACTTTTCATATTTAGCTGCACTATAGAAAGAACGCATAGAGACTGTCCCTTATACTGTCCAGATGTTAGAATATTCAGCCCTGAATGATTTTCAAGGAGGTTTGGATTATGCCTGAAGCTGATGAGACGAAGGGACAGAAGAATTTCTACGTGGATATACCGGCCAAGAGTGAGCCGTTTTTCCTGAAGGGATTGAACAATGTCGATTGGGGATTGAAGAATCGCATGGCGAATATTTTCAATCCCGAGAGCGGACGCACCGTGATGCTCGCGTTCGACCACGGATATTTCCAGGGACCGACGACCGGCCTGGAGCGTATCGATGTGACCATCCTTCCGTTGCTGCCGTATGCCGATACGCTTATGCTCACCCGCGGAATCCTGCGGACGATCATTCCACCCACTTACACCAACGGCATCGTGATTCGCGCGAGCGGCGGGCCGAGTATCCTGAAGGATGACATCTCCAACGAGAATATCGCACTGGATATCGATGAGGCGATACGTCTTAACGCAGCGGCGATGGCGGTGCAGGTATTCATCGGCGGTGAGTACGAGACGCAGTCGATCCAGAATCTGACGCAGCTTGTTGATATGGGGAACGCGTACGGCATCGCGACTCTCGCTGTTACAGCGGTCGGGAAGGAAATGACACGCGACGCGAAATATATGAGATTGGCGACTCGTATGTGCGCGGAACTTGGGGCGACATACGTGAAGACATACTATGTGGAAGAAGGATTCGATACGGTGACCGCCGGATGCCCGGTGCCGATTGTTATTGCCGGGGGGAAGAAGCTGCCGGAGATGGATGCTTTGACGATGGCGTACAGGGCGATACAGCAGGGCGCGTCGGGTGTCGATATGGGACGGAATATATTCCAGTCGGATGCACCGATTGCGATGTTGCAGGCGGTACGTGAGATCGTCCATAAGGACGCGAAGCCGGAAGCGGCGTATGAGTTGTTTGAGACGTTGAAGAATGAGTAGGGGCACGCCCATCCTCGAAGACTCGGACTGGGCGTGGCACCCGGAAATCGGATTCTCGGGATTGGATTTAAAATAGATTATCCGAGCCGCGACCGTCAGGGAGTGGACAATGAGCATGGGCAAGCTTATGGATGGTGATTGGGATATTCAGTAACCGGTGACGCTTGCCCGT
>CBDVBS010000076.1:0-11462 GCA_965372275.1 uncultured bacterium
ATGATTTAGTATATAAAGTTTACAATGTTTTTATGCTTGAAGGTAAACCATTAGATAGACCTATAACCCCAAGAGATATCAAAATATTCATTAATAGAATTGTCGCAATCTATAGGCAATGTAGAGGTGATATTTATCTGCCTGTACAAGCATTATACGCTGCTAATATACCACCTGGATGGCAGGGTGAACAACAGCTTCGAGAGAGCGATGAAGATATCATTAAGCATAGGACGATCGAATATATCGGAGAACAATGGCGTACAGGTTTAGCAGCAATTCATTTTGCCGTACCTTTCAAGCAAGCATTAGAAGTGCTTTATGGCCAATTGATAGACTCTGTCCTTGAAACTGGTGTTATAATTGATGTAAAGGAATACGACCCAGAATCATTTGGATTGGCATGCTCTGAAATATTATCTGATATTTTCAGAGTTGGAATGGTAAGAAAACCGAATAAGCTAGCCTACGCAACTAAATTATTGAATGCTTTCGGTGAATACAATGAAATCATTGAAAACAAAGGCCTTAAAGCTTCTTGGGATACCGTTTTCCGTGAGGTAATGTCAGCAACCCCTTGGGAGAAGGTTAATGCTGACATCTGCGAAGGCATAGTTGTTCTTCTTAGGAATCGAACCGACTTGGTTTTTCACAAGAATGTACTTGAATCCATCGCTAACAGTTTATCCGACGAAAGGCAGTTTGGGGAAGAACCGACCTATACCCTCGATGATTGGATATTAGGTTCTAGTATGGTACTTAGCGAAGTAATGAGTAGACATCCCGGCGTAATAGAAAGATTCGAATTTAAGGGTGACAGTCACAAGTATTTGGAAGTGATTAAATTTTTAGCCACCAGTCCAATCCGTGATGACGTTAAATGCTTGTACAAGCCTCTGAATGAGGAAGAAGTTAGAACCCTCTTTATTAGGAATATTCAAAATGGTAGTTATGATGAGAATTTATTCTCTGAAATTAAACTTCTTATAGACATCGGGGTAATTCACCATGAATGAAATCATAGATGCAATCTTGAAACACTTTGAGGTAAAAAACATCGAAGCTAAAAATATTATTGGCGGCTTAGACGCTCTGTTCAGGCTTTCAAAGGAATCGGACTATGCATTAGAGAAACTGAAGAATATCGGGAAAAGCGTTTTCCCTTTCGAACAACTTAATTTCGCTGGCCCGGTACCTGATGCTAAAATTGCTGCTCTAAGTATATATTTGATCCATTTTCTTATTACGAGTGAGGAAAGTATTACAGTTGAGAGTATTGATGGTAATAATCAAGGAAAGGAAGTCTATAAAATCTTGATGGACAAACCCCGGTTGAATTCGGAGGCCATCGAAACACTCCAAGAATACACGAAGATTAGCATCGCATATGATGACAGTAATCCAAAAGAACCGCTGCGAGTTTTATATGAGTTCTATGATAAGTCAACGAGGCAAAACTTTGCTGAAGCGGTGCTGCAGGAGTTAGCCAAAAGGGATGATCACCTTGAATATTTCACTGCGGCTAGAATACGTAGGTTCTATTATAAATTTCAAAGGCATCTTGGCCAAGAATTCATAGATACGCTTCTTGACGAATCACTAAGGGATCCTGATTTTATCGACAACTTGATGGCTGCTGAATTTTCATTAATCCGACCACAACTTTACATTAAAGTATTAGCAAAGGTTAAAGAACCTAAAGTATTAGAAGAATTTCTTGTGGATGGCTTCCAATATGTCGATAGAAATTGGAAGAAGCTATTCGCTTCTAATAATCCCAAAGGTTATAAGCATAAAAGGGTTTTAGGACAAAACATAAGAGATGACCTTGCTCGGTTGCTCATTTATCTTTCAGTAAAGGGATTCAAACTGAACCTGCGGGAGAAATTCCTGCATTTGTTTATCGATTACATTAAGGGATGGGAAAAAGAAGTTCAATTCCCCGAAGATATCAAGAATGATAGTAAGTTCCTTTTTAGGGCTCTGGATCCCCAGGTTAGGGGCAACTTACCTGCTGAGTATTGGAATGAAACTAATAATGTATGATCCAAACTACCTATCACAGTGTCCATCCTGATTTAGGACACTTTCCTAACGATGCGTACTAACGCCCTACCGGGGCGGATGGAGTATTTGCCGAAGCGGTTGCGTACATCGTCGATGCATTCGGAGAGCATGCGTTCGCGATTGCGCACCTTGTAGCCGAATATCTCGAACCGTTCGCCGTCAGGACAGAAACCCTCTACCCGTACACCCAGAAGACGCACCCGTACGCGGCGTGAATATATCTTCGCGAACATTCCGCGCACCGCATGTTTGTGTAATTGGTACTTAGTGGGCTTAGAATTCTTTAATTTCGATCTCACGCTCGGTCGGTATCACGATAAACTCAAGATCTCTTCGGGAATCATCCGAAGCCAGCTCAAACTCATAGCTTGCCGGCTCGCGGACCTCGTGCCACTGCGGGAGCCATTCGCTTCGAAGCAGAACCACAAAACTTCCCGGACTCAGGTCAGTGTAGAGGAAACGCCCAAACGAATCAGTGTACCGATACTTGCTGCCTGCATCAGACTTGAGTTCAATCACCATATTGGCAATCGGTTTCCTTGACGGCATTTCTCCCTTCGCACCGGGTGTTTCTACGAAAACCTGGCCTCCGACAGTCACCGACCGCATAACCGGAATCTCAAGTTCGACAGTTGCCCCGGCCGTCACAATGAAAACCAGCGGAAGTTCAACTACGGGTGTCAGACCCACCCCAAGCGACGGGGTGTCCAATGTTAACTGGTGCTCGCCGGGATCGAGCGATGGGAACCTGAAAAATCCGTTGTCATCAGTCACCATCGTCATTCTACCGACTGAAATCTCAACATTGGGGATTCCCTGCGTTGGATCGTCCGACAGGAACAACCTTCCCTCAGCGCTTCCCTTGCGGGGGAACATCTTCATCGGAATGCTGAGCGGATACGTAAATCCGAGTACCACCTCCGTGATACCGCCGAAGGTTCCGGTGTGACTCCTGGCACGCAGATTCAGCGAGCATCCCGATGGCATCTCCCAGTTCAATGCACCGTTGATGCTTGTTCGCGACCCCTGTAAGCCCCCCGAGTTCTTTTGTATGCTTAATGACAGATCCATGTCCTTGCTGAGCTTGATATCACTGCCCAGGCTAAGGTCCGTTGTGTGGACAGCTTCCTCTCCGTTATTCTGTGAAGTGCTGCCTGTGGCGTAACCGAATTTCAGGGATATATCATTATTCAGACGTGCGGTGCCGTCGAGCCGAAGTGTGTCCTCGGTCTCCTGGTCCCCCGTAATGTGGTCCTCCTCGGTCTGATCCTGCCACGAGGCGGTTAAGGAAAAATCAGACCAGCTCTTAGAAAACGAATACTCAGTAGTCCTCGATACTTGATCGTGCTCATCCAGGATGACATCCTTGGAACTGTTTGTCCTGTGCGATACACGCAGCCGCCCGATATTCTCTATATTCCATGTTGCCCCGAAGGCCATGTCCCTGTTGCGACGCCCCTCCTCGTCAGGGTTATCGGCGAGATTGTTCCGTGACTGGTTGTAATTCCCCCAGATATTCACATTATCCAGGATGCTGAACGAGAGATTCAGACGTTTGATTTCGGTATCCCGCCATCCGCCGCGAAAATCCGCACCTGCCCAAAGCCATTCACAACTGGTTGAGAACCGGTCCAGTTTGTAATTTGCATTCAACCGCCAGGCGTTATCCGAACCGGACTCCGAACCGCTCGACCGTGCTAACTCCCCGGTCACTTCCATATCCTCGGATGGCTGATACCCCACCAGGATTCCCAGGTTGGTTGACGATTCGGGCTCCCTTGTATATCCCTCAGGTACCGATAGCTCTGAATCAGTGAATGCCGTCAGGATCACACTAACGGTCTCGCTAAAGTCGTAACCCACCTCCAGGCCGGTCGTTACGTCCGGAATGCTTCCCCGTCCGCGTGTATAGAAAATCCGATATTCCCCGTCTCCGTTCCGATAAAGCGCCTCTCCGCCCCGTCCCGACTTGGAGCCCCCCATAAGCCGCGACCCCATGCTGATCGAAAAATCGCCTGCATGAATGTATCCTAAGTCCATATCTTCGTATCGTGCCGATATCATGTGACTTCGCCCGAAACCCCCGATGCTGCTGCCGGTTATAGGAAAGTTAAGCGGTCCTAAGCTCACGGACCTTCCCTCACTGATTTCCAATTCGAGAGTGCCGAGCGAGAGCGATGAGGCAATATCATCATCATCCCGCCATGCTATCAGTGTCTCGATATCGCTATCCAGCGTCGCATATATCGGTCCCCCAAAAAGGCGACTCGGGATGACCCGCGTTGATGTGCTCGTCTGACCTTCCACCTCTTCATAGCCCGGCTCCAGCGACCGCGCTATCACACTCAACCGGTATGAGATGGATTGGGTCAGTTCCTCGGGAATCGATGTTGTCACGGTTACAGTTGCGGACTGCAACGGTTCCAGCTCAAGGCGGCGATCCGGCGGGTCAACCGTCAACGGCCAGTCCTGCCGCGATTCAGTCTCAATCGCCACCATTGTCGGTGCGTTCCCTAAATTAGTCACTATGAACGTCTGTTCAATCTCATCGTTCGAAAACACAGCCGGTTGATAACTTCGACCCGGCTGGACATCCAACAGCATGGTGGCAAGGACTCTCACAGTCATTTCCACGCTCACCGCCTCGGACGATACGCCCTCGGGGTATGCATTCAGCACGATGTCGTACTCGCCAGGATCCCCGCCCGTGGGCGGGTCTACCGATATGAATACAACTTCCGATTCCCCTCCGCCGATTTCCAATATCTCAGGCATAGCAGTATATTGCCACCCCGGGGGCACATCCGCTGCGACCTGATAAGTTTCGGGGTCCGTCGCGTCATTCGTCACGCGTATGCTGATTGTCAGCATGCGACGCGGTGCCGCATTGACCTGCGGCGGCGACAGAAGCTCCAATTGCACGGCCGCCCTCGCCGGAAGGGGCCAAGCCAGCATCAGTATTAAAAATGCGAGGGTGCCGATTACCCTCACGTTCGTCAAATTCAAGTTACGGTGAAAATGCATATCCCTTTCCCGGTGCAATGTCCGGACGGGTGCAGTCAACCCGCACGCTCACTCGCTTTTCTCCGGCTCCTCGACCACGGGAGGTTCTTCAGGCTCACCGGTTTCTTCCTCAACCGTAGCCGCTTCCTTTTCTTCGGGGGCGGACGGCTCAATCTTAAGGGTTACCCGTCCCTGTGCCGCGATAAGTGTCGGAACCCCGTAGTCCGCATAAATCATCACCATGTACTCGCCTGATTCAATCTGAAGATCCCTCAGTTCAAACACAAAATCCCGCGCGCTTTCAGGAAGCACTGTTCTCTCGGAATGTTCCTGTTTATAAACAACCTCGCCGGCGGTATCAAGCAGATCAAGCCAGACCTTCGGTTTGATATAGATATTGCCCATGTTCTCGAAAACCGCGATTGCATTAAATCCCCCTTCCGCCGGCTCCATTTTCAATGATATGAAGGACGCCTCACGTATTTCGGTATCTTCGATCGTTGCGATAACCTGGACGGCGTACCGGAAGAGAGTCGTGATGCCGATCGCCATCTCCCCCTCACCCACTGGGACGAGCTGCGGTTCCTCGGACGGGATACCCTCAATGAAAATCACACCCCAGTATGATCCCGCCAGTTCTAAGTCATCGGGTACATTGACCTCGTAAGTAACCTCTCGCGTTTCCCCCGGTTCAAGCGTCAATCGTTCCGGACCGAACGTCATCCAGTCCAGGAAAGACCGGGGCTCGTTGCCGCCTTCCTCATCGAAACCATACCCCGATGTCTGTTCCGAAACCCGGACCCAGTCGGCGACGTAAATCCTGACCGATACCGGTTCATCGGATGTATTTGTCACGGGAATAGCACCGATGAGCTTGCCTCCGGGCGAAACGAGAAACTCCTCTCTGATGGACGCGATAGAGAATCCTTGGGCCGCTGCCGGTGATTCATTCGCAGTAATACAAGCCAGCCCAAGGGCCATTAAAGCGATTATTCTCAACGCACGATTGAGCGATGTCTTTACAGTCATAATCATATCTCCCATATTATGTGTGGCAGACTTTCAAGTCTGCCATCTCACTATTCTTATAACTTATTGGCAGGCTCGAAAGCCTGCCCCACAGACCCACGCCGTGTCCCGTGTTGTTTCGGTACACTCTGTTGTTTCGGGACACCCTTGTCCCGAAACCGCACGTCTGGCAATTATAATACCCTCCCCCAAGGCACATTCTTACAAACTCTCGATGGTAAAAACCAACTCCGTGCCGTACTGCCCTGGAACGTCCTTCAGCCAGTCAAGTAGGACGGCGAAATCAACATATACAACCCCCATAAGCCCCTCACCCGTTTTGGTACCCCATTCAATCTCCTTGTTCTCCTGTGTAATTGGCAGCCATATCTCCTCGTCCGACAGTTTCCAATGTAGATCGCCCAATGGCTTGATATATGTTCCATTATCGCTCATGCCGAGGTCCGGGTCGAGTGAACGCACCGTAATCCGCCAGGGCGTATCACTCTCCCAGAAGATGGCGCGCGACGGGATGAAAGCATATCCCGCGAAGAATTCATCTTCGCCAACCGTACCGATGTTAATATCGTCAATTGTGATCGATTGCGCGGCCCACGCTGCCGGGGAGCCGATTAAAAACCCCGCAATCGCGATAATCAGCACGAGCCGGAAGCTGATAGCTTGGGCAAAACCCCTCCGGGTGCCACGGACGTGTGTACCACGGTCGAGTGTGCCACGGACAAGCGAGTCTTCGAGCTTGCCCGTGTTTTGTTCACACCCTGAAGGGTGTGCTACCCGGCTGTATAATTTCCGTTTTCGTTCTGTTCTCATGGTGCTGACAACTCAAATAATATATAAGCGTAGTAGTACTCCCCGGGAACATCTCTCTCCAAGTCCAGCATGACATTAAAATAGATAGGACATGTATACTTAATGCACGGACCGCCGGAAGCAACATAGGCGGACAGCATGCCCAGTGATTCATAGTCCGCCCCGCCGTATTTCCAGTATATATCCGACACCGGCTTCTGCCACGGCCCTTCCCAGAGCTCCTTGCTTCCCCTTATGGTGAGCACCCAGTCCACATTCGCATTTACCCACGCTATCAACACTCCCTGGTGCGTCCAGCCGTCAAGCATCTGGAGGGCATCCGGTCCGAATTGAATATTGCTCTGTTCGAGGGTGAGCGAGCGTACGCCGGGAACGCCCATGGAAAAAGCGGAATCATCCTCCGGTTCGGCATACGCCGCCGGACAGAGGACAAGCAGTATCACAACTGCAATGATGAGATTTTTCAAAATAGCGACTCTCCTGTTGTTCGATTGCGTCATAAGTCTGCCCCTGAAAACATCATACATAATAATATACCACAACACGCTCAGAAATTTGAACTTTCGAGGTGCGGAACGTAGAATACCACTGCTGTTTACCGCACCTGCGATGTGTGAACCATCAAATCATGAATATGTCTCAAAACCCCGTAAACACCTTGTGCAGCACACTTTAGTGTGCATTAACACATCGGTTTTAAACTCCCAGCCACGCACTGAAGTATACGGCACCCGTAATATTCAAGGGTTTTGAGACATACTCATCGTTATATTAGGGCTCCTATCGTAAAGTAGACCTTGCACCAATACGTCCCGGGCTGCACATCCCAGGTCAGTTCCTTTACCTTCCAGTCAACGCCTTGAATAACCCCATGTCCGGTTGTTAATCCTAAATCTTCGCTGAAAATCCAGTCCACAGGTGCATCAGGGTGAGTGTTCACAAGCACCGTAACCCAGCCGCTATTATCAGGAGGGCCGTACTTGACCTGCAGCCAAAATTCAAGATCAGGATCCCCGTCATCAGTCTGCCACTCGCTCCGCTCTACTGATATCTTCCAGGGGGCGATGTTTGCCCACCATAGAATATCGCCACAGTTCATAATTCCCAGGGAACCCTCGATCAGGTCGCTATACCCAATTTCAAACAGAATAACAGGACCTCCCGTATATTCCACGACAAGAACCTGGGCGACGTTTATCGTAACATCAACATTATCACTGACTGCAAAAGCCGGCAATGGAAAAGTAACGAGCAGTATGCCCGCCAGTAGCGTCATTAACAGTCTTTTCAGTATATGCCGTGTCAAACTCATCAATTCTTCTTCCTAAACACCAATCAACCTGCTTAAGCAACGCAGGGGGCGAATCCTTGGTCCGGGAGCCTCCAATTGCCCCCTGCGTTCACCTACGTTACATATGAAAAACTATGATCAAATGTAACCAGTCTAGACGTTGCACAAAGTATAAATGATGGTCATATCATGGCTGCCAACCCAGTCATCCTCATACTCGATACCGTCAATCATGTACCAGAAAAACAAGTGATCCTCGTTCGTAGGCCCCTGGTCGCCTCCAGTCCAGTAACATCCAGCACCGGTATCCAGGATTTCATACGAAAGGCTATGATCCGTGGGGACCGGATTATCTTCGCGCGTCCAAAGGTGCCAGTCCGCTGGGAACCCGTCAGCGCAATCATACTCGATCTTGACGTTATAGTCCTGATTGCTTTTAACCCCAATGTCGGAAGGGTCACCGGTCGGATAGACATAGCCATTATCGTATTCACCGTTGTTGATGGTGAACGTAATGTGGTTGTTGCAGTGGTTCCAAATAGTCCATACACCTTCCACATTAATGGTTGCGTCGACCTGACAGTTGTCCGCCGCCAACGCTGGTACCGCCAAGAACACAAAGAGAATGATCCCTAAAAGTGCAATCAAAGTTTTATGCATAGTTCTTGCTCTCCTTAATTAACAAATTAACACTCAATAACCTGAGCATTTTGGATTAGTGTGATGGTCTACTGCAATGTAAACGTAATGGTCATGGCATGGTTGCCAACCCAGTCATCCACATACGCGATGGGCGTGATGATGTAATAGAAGTCCCAGTCGTCGCCATTCGTAGCGACCTTGTCTGCGGCCCAATAATCAGCAACACCGGCGGTCGTGACTAAATAGTCGGTGTTGGAAGCCGTGCCACCTTCCTTAACATAGAGATTCCAAGTGGCGGGCCATCCTGCTGGGGTATCACGATTAACCCTCATGTTATAGTCCTGATTGCTCTTAATGTTGACGTCGGTCCACTCATCACTGTCCGGTTTGACGTAACCATCGTCGTATTCGCCATTGTTGATGGTGAATGTAATTGCGCCATCTTCACAATGGATATACCATACACCGGACACATTAATGGTTGCGTCCACCTGGCAGTTGTCCGCCGCCAACGCGGGTGTTGCGAGCAGTAAGAATACTGCTACGAAAACAATTAGTTTACGCATAATGCGTTCTCCTTATTCTCACCGGTTTAGTTTTGCTTCAATCCGAAGATGGAGTTGACACATCCGGCCCACATGCATGTGCACATACAATGAGGTTATCCGAATACAGTGGCTTTGGATTATGTCAGGCGTGAGTTCCCTTTCCCGGTTAGGTCCTACCACCTGGGTACTTAATACTCTGCCGCGCTAATTGAATTGGTTTCCTTGCGCTGCGTTTCCCATAACTCCTAATCCATCTGCCTTTCTTCTTGCAACCAACCACACCTTTATTGAAACATCGGTGAGTAAGTTAGACAACATATTAACAGGGGCATTATTAGTTTGTCAAGAGTATTTTACATTTATTTTGAAAATAAAACGATATCGGCTGAATTCATTTAATCAAACATACTAAGACGCTATTATTAATGATTACATTGTATGGAAATAACACGCTGTATTTTCAAAATACAGTATGGGGGACGCGTTGCCGCCTGCCGCAAACCGTGTGTTGGCCGGGCATAGAGGAATAGCCGGATATGCAGGCGTAAAAAAAACATTGCCGCGCTCAATAGTCGCCGCTCTCAATATTTTCACATAAATACAAATAGCTTCATCCGTAATACATACTTTAGAAGTGTGGTTAGATCCAACGTTGTATAACTCCCCGGGGACACATTCATAATTCTCACGCCCCTCTCCGCGCCACCCTGACCAACGCGCGGCCGGGGCGGATGGAGTATTTGCCGAAGCGGTTGCGTACCTCGTCGATGCATTCGGAGAGCAAGAGTTCGCGGTTGCGCACCTTGTAGCCGAATATCTCGAACTGTTCGCCATCCGGACAGAAACGTTCGACCCTGACGCCGAGAAGACGCACCCGTACGCGGCGTGAATATATCTTCGCGAACATCCCGCGCACGATTCGCAAAAGATCGGCATCGCGGCTCGTCGGCTCGATGGCTTGGGAACGCGTGTATGTGCGGAAGTCGGAGTATCGCAGCTTGAGCCCCACCCCGCCCGCGAGCATCTTCCGTTCGCGAAGTTGGTATGCAAGCATCGACACCAGGTGCACGAGGGTCGAATCGAGGTATTCATTGTCGGTGGTGTCCTCGCTGAATGTCGTCTCGTGACTCATCGACCCCGATTCCCCCGGCTCATGCACATGGCTCTCGCATATCCCCCTCGCACCGTTGAGCATCCCCAGCCCCCAATTGCCGAACATGCGGTCCATCTGCCTCTCACCGAATTCGCATATCTGCCCGAGGGTGCGGATCCCCATCTCGCCCAGACGTTCCTGGGTGACCTTCCCGATGCCCGGCAGCTTCGCTATCGGCAGCGCGCCCATGAATTCGGCCTCACGTCCCGCTTCGATCTCCATCAACCCGTCGGGCTTGGCTTCCCCGGCGGCGACTTTGGATACGAGTTTGTTGGTGGCGAGTCCGAGTGTGCACGGAAGTCCGATTTCGTTGCGCACATCCGCCCTGATGCGCTGTCCCACGTCGAGGAAAACCGGGTAAAGGCGCTCGGTGCCGGTGAAGTCGAGATAGAATTCGTCGATCGACGCGGGCTGCACGACCGGGGCGTAGCGGTGGAGGATCTCCCGCACTTGCTTCGAATACGAACTGTAATGCCCGTATCCCCCTCGTACGAATATCGCGTGGGGGCAGAGACGACGCGCCTTCGCGGACGGCATCCCGCTGTGGATACCGAAGGCGCGCGCTTCATACGAGCATGCCGCCACCACGCCGCGTCCCTTCGGGTTGCCCCCGACGATGACCGGTTTCCCGCGCAGCTTGGGATCGTGGAGACGTTCGACCTCCACGAAGAATGCGTCCATATCGATATGCGCCACCCGCGGCGTTGGCATCCCGTGACCCTCCTGTTAATGCCATGTCTCGCACCCTGAAGGGTGCGCTACCCGTTGCACCATCACTTCTCAATTCACGCCCATTCGAGCGGACTCGAAGTGGGCGTGGCACCCGGGTTTCCTGCCCGATCCTTTCTTACATAGGGGCGACTCATCGAGTCGCCCGGGCGACCCGGTGGGTCGCCACTACAACTCCCCTTTTAAATCA
>CBDVBS010000077.1:0-11369 GCA_965372275.1 uncultured bacterium
GGGTTTCTCATAATTCTGATCGTGATACTTGTGATATGTTCTTTCTCACCCTGTAACGGCGGCTGAAATGAGTTAGGAAAGATGCATCAACGCACACTTGTGTGGGAATAGGTCATGGAGCAGATATTAAAATTCTTTTCAGCTTTAGGGAAAATGGCTCCAGTTACTATGCTTGGAGTCGCGATTGCATCCAGCTTAATGATATTCCTACCGGATGAAGTCGCCTTAAGATTAGGCTTGGCTGAATTCCGCGTTGAATACAGGGGCGCTTTAGGTGGGGTCTGGGTGCTCGCCTGGAGTTATTTGCTTGCTATTTTTATATGGTACGTAGGTGGTGCTGTCCGTTCAAGAATCGTCACATATCGTTCACTGAGAATCCTGAGACAATATCTTAATGAGTTGACACCTGAGGAAAAGGGTTATCTTTGGGAATTTATGGCTGGTGAAAATACTATCTACTACAATGTTGATGATGGCATTGCGGGAGGGCTTGACCGAAAACAAATCATATTCCGTTCCAGCAACATGTTCTCCCCGCTTACTGGCTGTCCTTACAACCTCCAACCCTGGGCAAGACGGTACATTACGAAGCATCCGCATGTCCTTAAGGGGGCAGTGAAAAGGAAAATGGGACCAGGGATGCATGAGTAGTCCGCATTAAAACGCTCAGGCCCTGCAGGATCCGGATCCTTGAGCTCGACCAGGACCTTGCCGGCGATTTCAGATACACCGCATCAATTAAAGGTTACAGAGGGAAGGGGTTCAAGGCCGTGAATCGGCAAAAAATAACTACCGCGCAACTATATCATTAAAATCCTGTTTGTTATTCTGGAAACAAACAAGCGACCACCTGAGAGCCGCGATATGGGCCATTCAGAGGACGGACAGGCATCCTACTGCCTGTAAAATGAGGGGTTTCCGGGGGGTTGAAGCCAGTTTTAATGTATGTTTACTCGCGCGCTATGATAACCGTCCCGCGCCAAATTATCTCAATCTGGGCCACGTCGATTTTCTCCTGGGCTTCAAAGTTATCGGTGAAGCGCCTTGCCGTAATCAAAGTACTCCCCCCCCGGTTTCCCGGTGCAAGGTCATCGATCAGGTAAAGCTTGTCACCTACCTTCACTAAATCCCCTGGGTGTACGTCTGGGAGTTTTTCAGCCATATCGTCACCTTCCTTATGCTTTCTATAATGCGAATTATTGAAGGCCTCATTATCCCCGATAGAGGATATGAATCACAATCCCCGCCGTGTTTGCTATACGGCCGCTGACAGCGTCACAGGGTGTTTCAGGCGCATCTCATTGGCGCGTTAGGACGAAATCGTACTGTTCGGACGTGCTGTCATAGTACTCGGTCATTACGCCGGTGAACGTGTTTCCTGCAATATGACCCTGGAATTTGAACACAAGTCCGCCGTGTATAATATGAAATACTTGAAAACTCACCAGCCCTGACGGATAGGCTAAAGCGTAGCCCGTACCCCATAAATACTCATGCGGCGGCGCCGGGTCATCCAAGAATTCTAAATCCCAGACCTCATAACTATAACGGGCGTTGCCGTCGATATCTGTTCCGGCGGCGGTGAATACTAACCGCCAATCAAAATCATAAGGGGGGTCCAATATCGGCCCCTCCCAAGTCCCAACGTACAGGTCGAGAAGATTGGCGTCACCGCCCCCGCCGCCCCCACAACCCACGGCAAGAGACACGCACAGTATCCCCACCGCTAAGATGAACCATCGCTTTTTCATTGTGTACCACCCTTCATTCAATTATTTTACTGCTTGAGATAAACACAAGCCTAACATATCTTGGCTGGAACGGCAATCCCCGGCCGCGTTTGCTGAACATCCATATAACGTCCGTCAACTTAGGAACGAATTTAGACAGCAGTCGATAATGCCGGTTATAATTCCCACTATGCGTAACAGGGAACGGTTCAATGCAATTCTCGATTTCAAGCCGGTTGATCGTATGCCGGTGATCGAGCCGTTTGTCTGGTGGGACAAGACACTTGAGCGATGGCATTCGGAGGGTCTGCCGGATGATGCTGAGATGTATGACTACTTCAAGCTTGATAAGCAGGTGCAGATATGGATCGGTCCCGGCCCGGATGATCATCCCGAAAGGGAGAAGGGCGGGGGATGGAATGTTTCGACTATCGATGATTACCACTCGGTGAAGAAGTATTTCTATCCTGCTGTACCGATTGATGTAAACAGGATCCATGAAATAAAAGCTGATCATGATGCAGGGGAGATTTTTTTATGGATGACCGTAGAAGGTTTTTTCTGGTGGCCGAGGGTACTTTTGGGAATTGAGAAGCACCTGTATGCGTTCTATGACAATGCGGAATTGATGCATATGATCAACCGCGATCAGCTCGAATATAATAAACGTGTTATCGAAATCGTGTGCGGACTGACAAAGCCGGATTTCATGACTGTTGCCGAGGATATGTCGTACCGCTCCGGTTCGATGATCGGCAGGGCTCTGTTCGAGGAATTCATGAAGCCGCACTATCTCGAACTGGTTGCGCATGCGAAAGAGTGCGGGGTGAGGAAAGTGCTGGTCGATACCGACGGTGAATTCTACAAACTCGTGCCGTGGTTTCATGATGATTGCGGGGTGGATGGATTCGTCCCGTGCGAACGTCAAGCAGGAATGGACCTGGTCGAACTTCGAAAGAGACATCCGAAGCTGAATGTGATTGGGGGGTACGACAAGATGAAGATGTTCGCGGGGGAGAATGAAATGCGCGCCGAATTTGAGCATGCATTACCCATACTGAAGACCGGCGGCATAATCTTAGGCACCGATCATCAGACCCCGCCACAGGTTTCGTTAGAGGCTTATGAAAGGTATGTGGGGATGCTGAAGGAGTGCGCAAAACTTGTTGGGAAGGACTGATCAGAATGGCTGAATATTTATTTAGTGAATCTCCCTGACCCACTAAATATATTATCTTGATGGCACGGTCTGTGAGTCTTCGAACTGACCGTGGTCTTGGCGGTGAATCAGGCACACTCCACGGTCAGCCCTCCCAAAGCGTCGGGCAGACCGTGCCATCAAGCAAGACACATTGTTATGCACGGGATTGATTATTGTATAGACAGAAGGAAATAGGTGCTAATGACTAAGCAGCATCCTGACGGTTTCGATCAGTTTCTCTCTCGGCACCGCCTGTTGCCCCATGCGGAACTTGAGCCACTCGTCCCGATCCTCAATCTCAACTTCTGTTTCTTCTAATTTTCGAAGGTCTTTGATTGCGACCTCGTTCTTCTCGAATTCATCAGGGCCTGCAATTATGGCGATCGGAATTTCCAGGCGGTCGGCATATTTGAGCTGCTTACCGATGTTGCCCTTGCCCATATAGAGTTCGGTGTTGATACCGGCATTGCGCAGCTCGTTTGCTATCTTCTGATATTCAGGGATCTTATCGTATGCGAATATTGTAACGATTACATCAGCGGTTGATGGCTTGGTGTCGGTAAGGCCAAGCGCCAGCATTGCCGAGAAGAGACGGTCAACGCCGATCGATGCGCCTGTAGCCGGGACATCCTGTTTGGCAAAATTGCCGATGAGCGTGTCATAACGTCCGCCGCCCATGACGCTTCCCAATCGCTTGACTTTCTCATCTGTCAGGATCGTTTCATAAACCGGGCCGGTGTAATAATCGAGACCTCTTGCGATGCTTACGTCGATTGCCGCCTGATCATCCGGAACACCCGAGGCATCGAGGTATTCACTTATTTCAGCTAACTCATTGATCCCCTCTTCCGCTTCGGGGATATCTTTGAAGAGAGTGCGAAGCGAATTGAGTGCATCCTTGCGTGTCGGTTGTGGCAGCAGGAGGAATTCTTCGATCTTCGCGATCTGTTCATCCCCGAGATTAAGGCCGGTGATTTTGTCTCCCGACTTATCCACGCGTCCCCCGCCGAGTTCGAGTTTCACATTTTCGAGACCCTGCTTGTCGAGCTTGTCCATTACCCGTAGTACAGGCTGCAGCAGAGACGCTTCGATTCCGGCGTAGATGATGAGGGCATTAAGGATCTTTCGGTTGCTGAAACGTGTTTTGAATGATAACCCGAGTTTAATGAGGCAGTCATTCATTGCGGTGATTATCTCGGCGTCGGCCAACATGGAGCCGGTGCCGACGGTGTCGATATCGAACTGGATGAATTCCCTGAAACGTCCCGGGTCGGGTTTGTCGTACCGCCATACCGGCTGAACCTGGTAGCGTTTGAACGGTCTTGGAATGTCCCTGTATTGCGCGAAGACACGGGAGAGGGGTACGGTCAGGTCGAACTTGAGCCCGACTTCATCGCCATCGGGATCGGTGAAGAAATAGACCTGCTTGCCTGTTTCTTCGCCATAGGCCAACAGTGTTTCCTTATATTCCAGGGCGGGAGTTGCGATCGGGGCGAAGACGTACGTTTCAAAGGTTTCACGTATGAGGGCGATCATCTTCTCGCGGGCAAGCATCTCGCCCGGAAGGAAATCCCTGAACCCCTTCAAGATTTTCGGTTTGACTGACATCATTCCTCTCCTGTTTATTATAGACGGATGATATCGTACGACATATTCGCCGTAAGTTCATCCCATGTGACCGCCGGGTTTATACTGGAATCTATACTGAAATAGAATACAGCCCGTATGAGAGACGTACGGGCTATATGAATGGTTCAGACAAATACCGGCGAAGGGACTTGAACCCTTAACCTCTTGATCCACAATCAAGTGCTCTAGCCAATTGAGCTACACCGGCATGGATTAGGACTCAAATTCAGCAACAAAACATAGCATACGTTATTTTATCAGTCAACGAGTGTTTGCATGAAAAGGATAGCAGCTACTTCCCGAGGTGCCGTAGCCCGGCATTTCCTTTGCCGGGATATTCATCACATGTTTCAATACCTTGTACCAAGTCCAAACAGTCTTCGAGCTTGCCCGTGCTCTTTCCAGTAATATGCTGAACACGGGCAACCTCGATTTGATTTCGCTTACGCTCATTCAAATGCTCGGTTGTCCGTGGCACCGGACAGCACGGTAACTGGTGCCACGGTAATCGGTTAGAACTCTCAAATACCACCTTGATGAAAAGATAGCGGCTACCTTAACGTGTATTGTCTTGGATTAATTCTCCGGATGGCTCATCCACTTTTCGATATCGTACGACCAGGGGGTGTAATCAGCTTCGGTGAAATAGAGGGCGAGTTCGTATTCGGCGGATTCCGGGGAGTCGCTCGCATGTGCGAGATTCATCGTGAAGTCGCGTCCGAAGTCGCCGCGTATCGTACCGGGGTTGGCCTTGTTGCCGTCGGTTGTACCGAGGAGTTTACGGACGAGGTCGATGGCATTCCTGCCTTCGATGGCCAACGCCATCACCGGGCCGGATGTGATGTAGGAGGTGAGCTTGTTGTAGAACGGTTTTTCTTTATGGACGGCGTAATGCCTCGAGGCTAATTCGTCGTCGAGTATGAGCATTTTGGCCGCAATGATATTGAGCCCGACTTTCTCGAAGCGCGAGATGATACGTCCCATAAGGCCGCGTTGCACGGCGTCGGGTTTCAGCAGGATCAATGTACGCTGGATATTGGCTGCCATAATGTTGACCTCATTTTTCCTGATTATTTGAACAACCTCGATACGCTTGATCCGGTGTGGATATTCTTAATAGCCCTGGCGAACAGTTTCGCGACGCTGAGGACCTTGATATTTTTCGTGTTGTATTTCCCGAATATCGGGACGGTGTCGGTCACGATTACTTCCTTGAAGCCGCAATGGGTAAGCTTATCGGGGGCATCCTCGCTGAATACCGGATGGGTTACCGCGGCATAGATATCCTTCGCGCCGAAGTCCTTGAGGACCTTGCACGCCTTGATGATACTTCCGCCGCTGTTTATTTCATCATCAACAAGCACGCAGTTCATACCGTCTATGTCGCCGATGACATTCCATGTGATGATCTCTCCCGTCATTTTGTCTCGCACCTTGTCGACGATGGCTACGTCACATTTCAACCTGTCGGCGTACTCCCTCGCGCGCCTCGCGCCGCCGGCATCAGGACTGACAACCGCTAAGTTCGGGATATTCTTCGCGCGAAGATATTTGCAGATTATCGGGGCTGCCATCAACTGGTCAACCGGGATATGGAAGAAACCCTGTATCTGCTCTGCGTGCAGGTCCATGCAAAGCAACCTGCCGATACCGGCGGTTTCGAGCATTCGCGCCACGAGGCTTGCGGTTATGGCGATGCGCGGCATGTCTTTCTTGTCGGACCGGGCGTAGGCGTAGTACGGCATCACGAGGGTGATACGTTTGGCGCTTGCACGTCGCAGCGCGTCAACCATTATCAGGGCTTCCATCAGGTGGTCGTTGACGGGTTTGATGGAAGTCTGTACAACGAAGCAGTCAACCCCCCGGACATTTTCGAAGATGTGCACGAAGGTGTTGTCGTTGGCGAATTTCTTCGTTTCGCATTTGCCTAATTTTACACTGAGAAGTTCACAGATATCCTTCGCTAAATTCCTGCTTGCTGAACCGGCGAATATCTTCATTCCGTCAGGCATTGCTTGCCTCCGTAAGATGTGGGTTTACGGTTTGGAATATATAACTTTTGGCCTGTTGATGCAAGTTTTGATTGTAAACCACGAAATGGGATACGCGGGTTACGATTTCATAACGGTACGGATGAGCAGAATATCCGAGCCACGACCGTGAGGGAGTGGACATTTCTAAAGCTAATCTTAGTAATCAATGCTTGAATGAACGGGTAGTGTAGGTCTCCCGACCTACACTTGCCATTATGTAATGCCGCAGGTCAGAGACCTGCGATACCCGGTTCACTGTAAAAAAAGAGCTGATTTCTAAAATTGGTATAAGACACTGACAAACTTCGAGGACTCGCTTGTCAGTGCCACCCGGAGGTTTGATGGAAAGTATTCAGAGCACGCCCATTCTCGAAGACTCGAAGTGGGCGTGGCACCCGGAGTGTAACGGCATAAATCGCATACTGAAGTATGCGGCACCCGGATTGTGGCACCCGTATTACCGGATTTCGCAATTACCGGATTATGCAATTACCGGATTTCGCAAAGGCCGCGGAGGGCGGCTTCGATGCGGTCACGTTCGATCGCTCCCTGGCGGGAGATAGTGGGTATGGGTGATGTCAGATCGACCATAGTTGAGGGAAGGGGATACCTGCCGGTTTCGCCGAGAATAATTGCATCCACCACATCGCCGAATGTTTCGACAAGTTTTTCATCATCGAGAGGTTCATCGCCGCTGATATTCGCGCTTGTCACCGCAAGGGGTAAAGGGAGAGCATGGAGGAGATAATGCGGGACTTCGTGTGACGGAATTCGCACGGCTACCGAGCGTAATCCCGCTGTGACGGTGGTATCGATGGCAATATTCTTGGTCAGGATTATCGTCAGGGGGCCGGGCCAGAAATATTCGGCCAGACGTTCGAAACGTTCATCGAGGTCAACGGCTATATCATATACTGCATCCCTTTCGCCGACCATGACGGGTAACGGTTTCGACGATGGGCGATCCTTAATTTCGTAGATACGGTCTACCGCTCCAAGCATATCGGCCCTTGCGGCGAGTCCATAGACGGTTTCGGTGGGGAAGATGACTACCCCGGCATCGTCGAGATATTTTTGCAGGATGCGTACTGCTCCGGGCAGGCCAATTTTATCAACGTGAACAACTTCGGCGGGCATCAGGGATTCCCCCCCGCGTGTTTGGGTTTGATGAGTTTTATGCAGGTCGATTCAAGACTGCCTTCGCGCACGACTTCCACTTCGCAATCGGGGCAGATCGATTCGGCGATGCTCGTCACCATCGGGATGCAGAGGTGCTTGCACGGGATTATGCCTCGCTCGGTGAAGTATATATGCATCGGGCAGATGGGGTGGTGGAAGATATATTTATCCCCATCTTTCTCCACGCGGAATTTGAGGTCGGCGGCGACGCATCCGATCTTCCACGCATCGACGGCATCAAGGATGGAGTCGCCGAGGTTGAATGTTCCGCGCAATTCATCGGCGAGTTGCCTGCCGACATGTGATGCGGCATCGATGATTTCCAGCCGGGCGGTTTCATCATCGTCGAGGTTTTTTCCTTCGATGAGTGATTCGAGGAAAGTGAAATAGAGGCGTGATGTTGTCTTCGCCTTTGCCCCGGCGGGTATCCATCGGCAAGCTATCCATCTCATCAATCCCATGTTTATTCCGTCGAGCCTTTTATTCAGGTTTTCGTCCCCGCATATCAAGCGCCGCTATTACAAGCAATCCAATTATAAACGACACCGATGCCAATATCAGGCCGAGTTTTTCGAAGTAGGGATCGTAGAAAAGGGTGAGTGTAAATTGCTCGTTAGTCTGGACAGGTATGTGGATAAATCCTGAGGAGCTTTTCTCAACCGGATGCGATTCAGTTTCGTGGCTGAGATTATAACGCCAGGATGGATAATAAGTTTCGGCAATTTCCACATAACTTATGGGATCGAACAAGTACTTGCGTATATTCATCCTCTCCGGTTCTTGACGCATCACTTTGCATGTGCCAACGGAAGTTCTGCCTGGCATATAATATGTTTTTTCGAAGTATATCTGCGTGGTTCTGTTGAATACCTGTTGGTGGTCGTTCTGCCTGCCCGGCGAATGCATCAGTCGTGAGACGCCTGATATTTTGAGGTATTCATAAGATGGTTCGTTCCTTGCGACCGCGAGTCTCCTGCTTTTCAGAACGCCTTTGGGGAAATATTTAGCCCATTCATCAGCGAAGTGCTTTGGGACAAGGGCATTGTATCCCTGCACAAATGGCAGACGCAGATAGATGTTCGTATTCACCGGAAGGAATGATGATCGGGTTGCGTTGAAATAACGTGTTGTCAGGTCTATGTCGTCTGCTTTTGACTCGCGTATCTGTTTCGCCAAAATTCCGGCTGAACCTTCGGGGCCGTAGAATGTGGCCCAGCGTTTCATTATCGGCAGGTAATTCAGGGTAATAAGAAATATCAGGATGTATGCGAGGGGTTTTGCGTGACTGCGGTTATACAGCAGAAGCAGACCGATGATGATCAGAATAGCAGATAGAATGAAGGTGATGTAATTCGGCAGGAATCCACCGTCCATTTTTTTCATAACTACTAATGCCAGTGGAACAAATGCGAATACGACTGTAACGCCGATTATCAATGCCGTGCGGATAACAGTCGCTTTTTCGACTTGCTTCAGGATATGTTCGAGCGACAACGCGAATGCAATAATTATCAGGAAGAGAAGCGTCGGGTAGGGGAGTATCGGGGTCAGTCCGAAACCGGGGATGAATCGCAGCGCGAATCTCGCTACCGGTGTAAGGAAGCATATCGCGCCGAATATAATACTCGCGAAGAGGAAGAAACGATATCTCGATTCGCGCCATTGACCGTACAGTGGCAGGGCGATGAGCAGAGGGAGTATGCCGAGATAAAGGTTGGCCTGGGATGATGCCAACGTTGAATGAATACCTTCCGTAACCGGGAAGAGGATGTTCTGGTAGAGGATGAAAACCATCCATCCGAAGTTCGTTGAGAAATTCGCAAAATGCTGCTCGAATACCTGTGGTCTTGCCGCCATTGAGAAGAAAACAGCTAATGGAATTAACTGCGTAAGGGAGATCAATACGGACAAAACCGTTCCGATGATAACTCGCCATATTCCGAACGCCGGGTTGAATCCGCTCGATTTCCTGAGTTGGAGAAATTCGAATATCATAACCGCCAAGCCGAGGTAGAGCAGATGCGCGGTGTAAACTGGGTAGCCTGATGAGAGCACGCAACTGAGACATATGGCGAGGTAGAGAGTGAACAGCCATCTTCCACCGCGAAGGATCTTCAACAGCAGGAGAAGGCAGATCGGTGTGTATGCGAATGTAAGCGCGATAGGCGGGGTCATCATTATCGCCGGGAGGCTGAATTTGAACAGCAGTATGAATGACGCGATACCGGAAACGAGCGGCGATAATTTGTATGCTTTCAGTAAATAATAAAATCCCACACCGATAAGCAGGAAATGAAGAAGTGCAAGCGCGGTCAGGACATTTTCAGAGGGAAGGATGATGCTGAACAGCAGGCGCGGGATGTATGTAAGCTGGTTGAGGCTGTTGGCGAAAAATGGCGTTCCACACAGGTTGTAGGGATCCCATAATGGAATTTCACCGGCCTTGAGACGTTCGCACGCGTAGTCGTTCCACGGCTGGTACATCACGTTCACATCGGATGTCGGGACTTCGCCGTATGCCAGATCGTACGCTCTCTCCGAATCGATGAATACATCGTCAGGCATCGGGAGCATCATACGGTCGGCGCGCAGGCCGGGGACGAACATCCACAGGGCGACGATGATCATCAGCCCGATGAATATCCAGTCCTTAGGCTCATAATCGAACAGTTTTATTTTACGTGGGTCACGCATCGGTGTTTACAATTTGCTTCTCTTGTCCATGAATAATACGAACGCGGTTCCTAATACAAATGAGATGATGGTGAGAATAAATCCCAGCTTTTCGAGGGAGGGTTCGTAGAATATTTCAACCCGCTGATCCCCTGGTTGGATGTTGGGGATCATCATGAATCCCGCATCGTTCATCCGCACCGGGTGGCTTTCGGTATCACCATCCAGTCGATACACCCATCCAGGGTAGTAGGTTTCTGAGATGCTGTAATCGGATGTGTGAGTTGAGAGTATAGCCTCATAAACAAGGTTTTCAGGGCCATTACGAATTACCTTGCCCATACCGCGCTTCCCATAAGATGCCTCTACAACACCTTCCATATAGACCGTATGCAGTTTTATGCCGTTGATTTCACAAACGGCCCAGTCATCTACTTCCCAGGGTTCATGGATGATCCCATCCGCTCCGTAATTGCTGAAATACCATGGTTCCTCGTTTGGTTCGATATACATAAAATCATCCAGAGGCTGAGGCTGATAACCTCCTCCTACGATCCGCCTGTCCCTTTGAATCCTATCCGGAAAATACTCGGTATATTCGTCGATGAAATGATTGAGGATAAGGCTGTCGTATCCCTGTACGAGGCGGATCCTCGGGTAGATGTTTATATTGGCTGACATAAATGAAGTGTTGGTATTGTCGAAGAATCTTGGCGAATCAGTTATTTCATCTTTGTTGTTCTGTCTGTATTCCTTGCATTTCAACGCGAGTGAATGTTCTGAGGTATAGAAGGTTGTCGAACGTTTCATCAATGGTGCGAGGTTGACTAAAAGGATGATGATAATTATTGCAAGAACAAATGGCATCAAACGTCGTTTTGTGAGTATGCCGTCCGGCCTGCACAGATGGTCAATTGTAAACCC
>CBDVBS010000078.1:0-11255 GCA_965372275.1 uncultured bacterium
CGATACAACAATAGTAACCGAATCGGAATTAGCGGAAGGGACGATCAACCCGATGACGAGACGGGCTTTGAGGAAGGCGATCCGCCCGTTGTTCGACCCGGAGAACCTTTTTCAGAATGTCAGGTTCGCCATCGGGGATACCGAGGATACGCTTTACACATTCGATGAGGGTTTGGACAAGTTCTGCTATTACGCATTAATAGCTGCTTTCAGGATCAAGCGGGGCGAACTCTGGCTTGCCCACGATAATATTTTCTTTGACATGAAGCAGATCCTCATCCTGCTGCTGAAAACCCATCTCGGGTTGATGGAAGTTGACTGGATGAAAGGCGCGCTGGAGATCGACCATCCGTTGGCGGAAGCAGTCTGGAATATTTTCCCCACCACGGGTGATTCATCGGACCTTGTCTCATCACTCGAGGAGATCGTCCAGGTCGGGATGGCTCTTGTAAGCGTGATGGACCCCGAGGCCGAAAGCATGTGGCCGGACAAGTTCGGCGAGATACTTACTACGATAAGGGATATCCTCAGGCAGATGAATTGAAAGGTTTAGAGAATACATTTAGCGGGGTGTGAAGGTGCCGTTGCCGGACTATAACTGGAACTACAACGCTGAAATCTATGATGTTGAATGTCAACAGAATGACATGAATGATCTCACGTGGCTGCGTCAATTGTGCGCCGAGTATGGCGGGCCGGTGCTGGAGGTATGTGTCGGCACGGGACGCGTGGCGATTCCGATGGCGTACGACGGCCTGAAGGTCACCGGTATTGACCTCAATGATGCCATGCTCAACAGGTGCCGGGAGAAATTGAGCGTAACGCCGCCGGAAGTGAAGAAGCGTGTGACGCTCATAAAGGGGGACATGCGTCGCTTCGACATCGGGAAGAAATTCCCAACGGTGTTCATTGCGTTCAATTCATTTTTGGCGATGGAGACACGAAAGGACCAGGTAGCTTGTCTGCGGCGCGTCAGGGAGCATTTGCAGGCAAATAAGGGCAGGTTCATTCTCGATATATTCAACCCGCGCCTGGATATGTTGGCACGTGATCCGAAGCAGAAATACTTAGAGCATCTTTTCACCGAAGAGGAGACGGGCATAGTCCAGGAATTGATGACGACGATCAGATACAATGACGCCACCCAGGTTTCGCATATAACATGTTTCAGAACCCGGACGCATCCTGACGGCACGATGAAGCGTGATATACAGGAACTGAGGATGCGCATGATTTTCCCCGAGGAATTGGTGCTGCTGCTTGAACACTGTGGTTTCAAGGTGTTGCATAGGTGGGGGAGTTATGAGAGGGAAGATTTCGGGTCGGGGATGGGGAAGCAATTGATCGTGGCGAAAATAATGTAGAGATGGGGTGTTATAGATGAAACGGACATGGCTATTCCTTACTTACTTATTTATCATTGCAACCATAACTGCAGGTTGTTCCGAGCGCATTGAAGATGTAACCATCAAAGACATCAGTGGCAGATTCTTTTCAAAGGATATAGGTTGCACGATTTATTTCCAATGGTCTCATCCTATATCCTCTGAATTAGTCAGCAAATTTGTTTATGCGATCGATGATCTGTATTGCATTCGGCCAAACGGGGAAATGGAGAAGGTTTATTCGCCGCCGGTGGCCCCGGTAATAATGGATTTTGAGTTAGCCGGTTATAATATGCCCCTGGTTATTTCCCGTGCAAGATCAAATAAATCGGATAAGGCTAATATTATTAAGCTTCTGGAGGATGGCAGCATCGGTTCTGAGAAGGAGACAGAAATATTTTACTGGCTTATAGCTACTTCAGGTGATGGGAAAAAGGTCATGGTGAGAAGCCTTACAGCAAGCGATACTGATGGATGGCATCAGGAGATACAAATATTCGATACCTCAACTATTGAAGCAATCAGTTGCGTGACAGTGAAGGAAACAATGCCGTACATGCAATTTGTCGGCGGGAATCCCGACCTGGAGAGATCTTTGTTCTTGCACCGTAAAGTTCGGGATAGTGCTGATGGCAATAAGGCAGTTCACATGCAATCTTATCTATTTACTGTCGATGAGGGTGGTTCACTGAAGTATGAACAATTTAATTTCCCCGGTGTGTCATCGATTAATCTATTGGATGCCGTGATGATATATGATGATTCCCGCATAGTGGGTCTGGTTCGATCAGAAGGCTTATCCATAATGTATCAGGCTTATCCCCCTTACAATAACTTTGAGAGCATACTTGAGTTGGATGTTAACCATCCATTGATCAGGGCGGTTGACAGGGATGGTTCAAGGTTCATTATTACCTGGAAGACGGATGATGTTTTTTCAAGTTGGAATATCTGGGATATGGAAACTGGAGATATCCAAGCATTTCACATAGAGAATGTAGATGAAGAATATTGCTATGGTTATATCTCTCCGGATGGCGAGCGAGTCGTTTTAGTGCAGTATAAGGATGTCCTTGGCAGGGAGCAGCGTGCTCAGTATATCTCTGTATTCGATGCATCAGACGGGACACTCATAGAGAGCGTTGAGTGGATGCACGAGGGATATATGGATCCTAAGATAAAGGTGGGCTATTGAGTCCTCCGGATAAAATAAATGTCCTGATAGTATCCGACGGTAAACCCGGTCATCAGAACCAGTCACTCGGCATCGTTGAGAGATTGCCAGGCGCGAAGGCGCAGCTTTTCACGCATGGCCTGAAAGAGGGGTTGCGAGAGGGTTTGCTGAGATGGGGCGTCGGACGTACGCGTGGAAATATCAAACCCGATATTGCGAAGCGTAAGCTCAAGGAAATTGTTTCAATAGACGAATTCAAGGAGATCATACGATTCAACCCTGATTTGATCGTTTCCGCCGGGAGCACATCCGCAACGGTTAACCTGCTTTTCAAGAGCATCTTCAGAGTACCATCGGTATGCATAATGCGCCCGTCGCTCATCCCACTTTCCGCCTTCGACTTAGCCATAATTCCTGCCCATGATGCCGCACCTGATCTGCCGAATGTTGTGCGTACGGTGATAACTCCGAATCGGGCATCGCCCGGGATGATCAAGAAGGAAGCGGAAGAATTCGCAACTCGTACCGGACACAAGACAGGCGGGAAATATCTCGGTATCATCATCGGCGGCAAAGCTAAGGGAATGCCTTTTGAATCAGGGCGATGTATCCATATGCTCGAGGCTGTTTATTGGTGGGCCCGTGAAAATGATATAATCTTATTGGTGACGACCTCGCGTCGTACCGGGAGCGGCGTTGAAAGCGAGATTGAGAAGAGGTGGGTCGAAGACCCGGTTACCGGTTATTTGCTACTGGCCGGGCGGGATCCTGAGAACCCGACCTACGCATTTCATGGCATGTCGGGACGGGCATTGATCACCGCTGACAGCATGTCGATGGTTAGCGAGGCGATATATGCCGGACTGAAGCCCGTGGTGTATGATATAAGTGCCGGCGGTGCACGGAAGCATAAGCGTGGACGGTTCTATGATGGATTGATACATGCGGGATATATCGATTTCATCGACAGGGCTGAAGATATACCGAGGACCCTTAACAGGGCGGAACCCTTTTCCGGCGGGGGAGTGCCGGACGAGTTGAAGGAATGTGTAAAGCGCATTGTGAAAATCGTAGAGGGCGGGGTGATGAAATCCTCCGACTCTGTCCAATAGCTTAAGGAGTATTCATCATGGCCGAAAGGTTCCTGCTTACCAGCCTGGAAAAACATTTGCTCGATTCCGGGGCGATAAAGTCGCATGAACTGCGTGAGATCCAGCACAGGGCGATCAAACGGGGGGTCAGCGTGGAGGAAGAGCTTCTCACATCCTCGAGTGTCCCCGATTCGGTCATCGTCGAATTCAAGGCTTCGAAACTCGGTGTCCCGTTTATTGAATTGGAAGACGAAGATCCGAACCCGGAAATCGTGCTTCTGATTTCGCAGGAATTCGCGCAGCGCCGGAAGGTGTTCCCATTCGGGATAGATGGCGGTTACCTCAAGCTGGCAATGGCCGATCCGAAGGATGCAGTTCTTGTTGAAGAGATCCATGTGATGACCGGGCGTAATATCAAACCGTACATTGCTTCGCCGGGAGCGATCGAGAAGAAAATATTCGAGTACCTCTTCCATTACAGGAAAAAAACAATCGACGAACTGCTCGCTTCGGTCGGTGGTAATCCCGAGCGGTTGTCCCCGAAGCTGGGCATTGAGATCGGCTCCATAAAAGATATACAGGTGCAGTCGGAAACCGTGCGCACCATCAACACCCTCATCGTCCAGGCTCTTCAATACAGGGCGAGTGATATACATATCGAACCAACCGCCGAGAATGTGAGGATACGTTACAGGATAGACGGCGTACTGCGGGAACTGGGTAAGCCGTTGATGCTTCATGTTGCCGAGAATCTTCTCTCCCGCATCAAGATCATGTGCGAACTCGATATCACCGAACGGCGGATGCCCCAGGACGGGCATTTCCGTGTAATCCTCGAAGGCCAGGAGATCGATTTCCGGGTTGTTACGACCCCGACCATCGCGGGCGAGAAAGCGGTGCTGAGGGTGCTTGACAGGGGGCAGGTAATTCTCGATATGAAGTATTTGGGTTTCGAGCCGGCATTGATAGACAGTTTCAGGCATTTCATCCACAGGCCTCATGGGATCGTTGTTATGACCGGCCCGACGGGATGCGGAAAGACGACCACCCTCTATTCGGCGCTGAAGGTGCTCAACAGCAGGGAGAAAAATATTACAACGGTTGAAAACCCGATAGAATACCGGATGGATGAAATAACCCAGATACAGGTCCACCCGGAGATAGGGTTGACGTTCGCGCACAGCCTGAGGAGCATACTTCGCCAGGACCCGGACATCATCCTCATCGGAGAGATACGCGACCTGGAGACGAACGAGATCGCAGTGCGCGCATCGCTTACCGGTCACCTGGTATTCGCGACGCTTCACACGAATGATGCCGCCGGTGGCGTCACGCGCCTGCTTGATATGGGAACCGAACCTTACCTGATGGCAAGCACTGTGCGCTGCATCCTCAGCCAGCGCCTGGTGCGGAGGGTGTGCCGTTACTGTAAGGAGGAGTACACGCCGGATCCCGAATACTTGGAGAATCTCGGTCTGGAATTCCCTCCGGGTGAGATGCACGCGCTGTATGGCAAGGGCTGTGAGCATTGTTTCGGCACCGGATTTATGGGACGTACGGCGATAGGCGAATTACTCGCGGTGGATGATGATATCCAGAACCTGATCATAGAGAGGGCTCCCACTTCGAGGATTCGAGATGCGGCGATATTACATGGAATGACCCCGATGCGTGAAGACGGCCTATATAAGGCGATGCGCGGGTTGACGACGTTTGAGGAAGTCATCAGCCAGACAGAGGAACTTTAAGACATTGCGTACCTTCTATGAAAAATACATAACCGCTGTTTTCTGGCCGGTATTACTTATATTAATTTCATGGGGTACGTATCACATTGTCATGCTGCCTGAAGAATTTCCATGGGATCACGCCAACAGCGATAATGACCAGGATGGCTGGGAGAATGTTCCGTTCAGGGCGACGAAACCGCGCTTGAAAGAAACGAGCGAGGACGGATCGATACGGTGGGAGCTTTGGAGCGAGAAGATAGAGGGTGTGATCGGGGAGGGCGGAGAGCTGACGAGCCTGGTGGTCAGGTTTACGTTCCGGGATGAAACGATACTTACGGTGCAGGCGGACCGCGGGTCGTATGATGAAGCGGAGAAGCACCTTGAGGCCTCCGGGAATGTTTCGGGGAAATATCCTTCCGGCGAGATGAGTTTCACATGTAACGCGGTCGATTATTTTGAGATGGATGAGAGCCTTGCGATTACCGGCGATGTCAACCTGCATTCCGAGCGTGAGGGAATACGTATTGCCTGCGCGGAAGTCATGGCGGATCTTTCATCGGAGCTGTCGCATATCGAGTTCCTCGGCGGGGTTGATGTGGATTTGTATAAACTAAGGTAACTCACTCATTGCAGGCAAGATGCCTGCGCTACAAATTGAGAATTTAAGTAATTTCTTTACTATTGTAGCCCGGCATTCTGATGCCGGGAAATAAATTCTAAATCTTATACCAATTCCATTTGCCATGTATTCTTTCTATCAGGCGGATGCCGCACACTTTATAGGGAAAATTAATCATTATTAGCTATACAGTGTGGCACGGTCTGCGAGTCTTCGAGCTGACCGTGGTATCCGACACGTCAAGCAACAAGACCACGGTTAGCCCTCGAAGACTCAGGCAAACCGTGCCACCCATCACTCATTATTTATGCAACGTTTGGGTAAAGTGTGCGGCACCTTTACATTCTAATGTTTCTGAGAAGGTTTCTTACGTAGGGGTTACCCGGAGGGTCACCCTCCGGGTTAGACTGTATTTGAAGACGGAGGGCGAGCTTCCGGCTCGCCCCTACAAAATGCTTACAGCACATGGCGTGACTTTCAATTCGGTTGTTTTCAACATGCCATATGAAAAAAGACAGAAGGATGCCACACGGAAAGACATTGGCGAAAGTCGAGTTTCTACTCCCGTATCAGAAATTGAATCCTGAAGCTGATTAATACTACGAAATCCCGTGCCTTGGGTTATAATTGCGCCTGGTTATGCCAAGTAAATATGAAAGACTGGAACCGGGACGGATCGATTATGTCTCGATGAAAGACCGCAAAAGCCTTGTCCATATCGAGCAGGTCGGAAAGACCGCGAATTTCGATCATGGGTGGGCTGAGGAATTCATCAAGACCGTCCCGCCTATACTTGCCGGAGAGGATATCCGTTCGGTTGTTGAAGCGATTGCAGGAGCACGTCGTGACGGTATGCCGATCATCCTCACGATGGGAGCTCATGTCGTAAAGGTGGGCCTGTCACCGCTCATTATTGAGATGATGCGTCGTGGCTACATAACCCACATCGGCATGAACGGTGCCGGAATCATCCATGATGCAGAGCTGGCGTTATATGGTCATACATCCGAGGATGTTACCGCCGGGATAACCGAAGGTAAATTCGCGGTGACGAAGGAGACGAGCGAATTCCTGAATCCAGCGATCAATGAAGGTGTCGCGGATGGAATGGGGATTGGCGAATCGGTGGGCAAAGCGATTGTTGAGCTTAAACCGAAGTACGGTGATATCTCGATCGTGGGGCAGGCTTATGCGATGGATGTCCCGCTGAGTATTCACATTGCCATCGGTACCGATTTCATACACATGCACCCAAGTGCCGATGGTGCATCGTACGGCGAGGGGAGCCTTCGTGATTTCTACTTGCTCGCGAAATCGATCAGCGGTCTTAAGGGCGGCGGTGTCATATGGAATGTCGGCAGCGCCGTGATTTTGCCCGTGGTAATCGAGAAGGCAATTGCGCTATGCCAGAATCTTGGCAATAAGCTATCGGGATTTACCGGGATCAACTATGACTTCATCCAGCTTTACCGGCCGAACCTGAATCCCGTCAAACGCGCCCGCGAGGTGGGCGGCAAGGGGATAGCGATCACCGGGCACCATGAGATAATGCTCCCGCTCACCGCGGCCCTGCTGTTCAGCATGGAGGATTCGAATGCCTGATATTCACAACGCACTCAAGAGTCTGAGCAGGGGAAGAGTCCTCGTGATGGGCGATGTAATGCTCGATGAATACATCCTCGGTGATTGCGGGAGATTGAGCCCGGAAGCGCCTGTCCCGGTTGTGAAGAGGTTGAGAAACGAATTGCGGCCCGGGGGAGCAGCGAATGTCGTCAGGAATTTAATCGCGCTCTGTTCACGGACATCGATCATATGCGCGGTTGGCGATGATGATTCGGGCATCGCCATTTCGCGCCTGCTCGATGAGATCGGATGTTCGCGGGATGGTGTGATCGTCGAGAAGAGCCTCCGTACGCCTCGTAAAACACGCATCATTGCCGGTGGTCAGCAGATTGTCAGGATCGATGACGAAGAACCTGCTCCGCTTTCGGACGGGCTTGCCGACAGGGCGATCGGGTATCTTGAAGGTATGGTCGACAACTTCGATGTGATCCTCATCAGCGATTACAACAAGGGATTCATCACGCCGAAACTGATGAAGGGCGTGCTTGATGTTGCGGCGTCGAAACGTAAATTTGTAATGGTAGACCCGAAGCCGGCGAATATTAACTACTACAGGGGTGTCGGCCTTATCAAGCCGAACCGGCGCGAGGCGGCCGAGATAAGCGGAATAGAATTCACCGATCCCGATAGCATTATCGAAGCCGGACGGATTTTGCACGAACAGCTTTCTCCCGATTACATGCTCATTACAGCCGGTGAGATGGGGATGTTCCTTATCGGGCCGGACAATATGGCCCATCATATTCCATCGCTGGAACGACGCGTCTATGATGTCAGCGGCGCGGGGGATACCGTGATCGCCACATTGGCGGCGGCTTTCGGGGGGGGAGCCGATATGCTGGAGGCCGTGATGCTGGCCAATGTTGCCGCCGCGGGTGTTGTGACGAAGCTCGGTACAAGCACCGTCGCGACCGAGGAACTTGCGCGTCTCATTACCGAATATCCCGCAAACGATATAAGCTCCGTATAAATGATGAAGGCATATCGAAATACATTTATCCTCGCTGCTGTCCTCTTCATCGTCCTGTTGATAATCGTCGGGCCGTGCAGGTCGCCGGGTCCGGGGTTGAAGGGGGTTATGGAGACGGGCGGATCAGGTCCGACATGGGTTTCGGTCGGAGATGACAGGATTTTCATAAGCAACTCCAAATCATCCACGATAGATTGTTACTACCTCGATTCGGGAAGATACGCCGGGCGTATCGAGGGGATGACTTATGTCGGGCGGACCATGTACTCGCGCAAGATGGGGAAGCTGTATGCGTCAATAGGTCAGATCGGGCAGGGGATACTGATGGAGATAAACCCGGTAACTTACCACCTTGAACGCCAGGTGAATGTTGATCGAGAATGCCGGGCGTTCGCACTGAGCCCGGACGGGAAGTTCATCTACGCGGTATGGGGTGGATGGAAGGAAGGGCCGGGTTGGTTTACGAAAACATCCACCGACGACTTCCAGGATTATGCCGCGTTCGGCAGCACCAGGGAATCACCGACTGATATCGTGCTGAGTAGTGACGGGAAGAAGGCTTATGTCGCGACCCATTACGCACAGAGGAGTTTAGCGGAATGGCTCGGTGATGAGGAAGATGGGCCAGCATATTATTCAGTGATTGAAGTGTTTGACACCACCGACGCATCCCTGGGCAGTCTGAAGGAAATCCAGGTCGGGCTCAAACCGCAATCGATGGCGACGTTCGGTGACGGGCGTTACATTATCGTTGCATCTGCGGGATTGGAAAATGAGATATTCGAACTTCCCGGCTTCAGCATAATCGATACCGAGACCGACGAAGTGATAAAGGAGATTTTCACGCCGGGTTTCTTTCCCTTTATGGTTATCGCCGATGATAACCTCGGGAAGGCGTTTTCGACCTATCTCTACAAAGTTCCAATCGCAAAGGATGAATCTATCGGAGAGGGAACATCCGTCGAAGATGCGATGGGCCCGGAACCTGATGACGGTATCATCGCGATAGAAATTTCGAGGGGAGATGAGGGCGAGACCGGCGTTGCAGAGGATGCGGAGCAGGATTCGGAGGTCGAATATACCGGTATGTTCGGCAGGGGTTTTATATGCGTGGATCTGCATGACTATAGCGTTGATATATATGAAAACGAATCCGGTCTCCCGTTTTCATCATTATGCATGCTGGATGCTCATCGTATGATAGGCGTGAGTTCACTGGCGAATCGGCTTGTGATCTTCGAGGCCCAAATACTTGCCAATCAATAATCAATCAGGACACAAATGAATTTCAGGGTTGACGTGGTTATCCAGTGGGCATAACATAGGATGGCGATGATGAATCGATTCCGTAGCAGCAACCTCACAAACGTGGGGGATTTGCGTCAAGGAGGAATATGATGAATCATCAACAGAGGATTGCCAAGAGGGTCGCCGATATGCCGAAGTCGGCAATTCACGAGATGACAAGGCTGTCGAAGGAAATCGAGGATGTGTCTTTCCTTTCATGGGCAAAACCGACCTCTGGTGCGCCCGTGCACATAAGGGACGCCGCCGTTGAGGCGATAAACAAAGGGTTATGCGATGGTTATTCGGTAAGTGGCGGACTGCCGGAGCTTCGCGAGGAAATCACGGCAAAGCTGAAGAGGGATAACAATATCGATGCCGAGGCGTCGCAGATCATCGTTACCGTGGGAGCCATCGAAGGGCTTGCGGCGTCGATAATGGCCACTGTGAATCCCGGTGATGAAGTTATCCTCCCGACGCCGACATACTCCACGCACGCAAACCAGGTTATGCTTGCATCGGGTATCCCGGTTTTTGTCCCCACGATTGAGGATGAGGGATTCAAGCTGGATGTCGATGCAGTCAGGGCGGCGGTGACTCCGAAGACGAAAGCCATCCTGTATTGTTCACCCAGCAATCCGACGGGCACGGTCTTCAGCGAGGATGAGCTTCGCGGGATAGCAGCGATAGCGTTGGAGCACGACCTGTTCGTCATCACGGATGAAGCGTATGAATATTTCGTATTCGACGATCACAGGCATTTCAGCATCGGCTCGATTCCCGAAGTTCGCAAGAACGTGATCAGTTGTTTCACATTCACAAAAACATACGCGATGACCGGGTGGCGTGTCGGCTACCTTATTGCCGACAAAGAAATTATCCCCCAGATCAGCAAGGCGCACATCCCGTTTGCCATATGCGCCCCCGTGGCATCGCAGTACGCGGCGCTTGCGGCATTGCGCGGGCCGCAGGATTGCATCACGGAATTCAGGAATCATTACCTCGAAGCGCGTAACCTTATGTGCGAACGGCTGGACCGTCTTACGGACGTTTTCGATTATAAGAAGCCGGGCGGTTCATACTTGATGTTCCCGAAAATCCTTCTCCCGGAAGGTAAAGATTCAAAGGAGTTCTGCGTCAAACTGCTGAGGGAAGCACAGGTATCGACGACACCGGGCGGGGATTTCGGCCCGACCGGCGAGGGGCATTTGCGTATGTCGTTCTGCGTTCCGAATGAAATGATAGACAAAGCGTTTGACAGGATGGAAGAATATTTCAAATGATATTGTGTAGTGTTGCGTATAGGTAATTTCATGTCATCATTCCTTGGAGCGCGGACATCCTGGGCCTGTTGAAAAAGCCGAAAAATAGGGACTGGC
>CBDVBS010000079.1:0-11203 GCA_965372275.1 uncultured bacterium
GAAGACACTGATAAGCTCGCGGACTCGCTTTTCAGTGCCACCCGGAGTTTGATGGAAGATAGTAAGAGCACGCCCATTCTCGAAGACTCGAAGTGGGCGTGGCACCCAGAGGTCAAGCATCCGATCCACGACCGTCAGGGAGTGGACAAGAGCACGGGCAAACTCGAAGACTCGCTTGTCCGTGGCACCAGGAGCTTGGTAGTGGTGCTTGGAGATGTTGTGAAGACACTGATAAGCTCGCGGACTCGCTTTTCAGTGCCACCCGGAGTTTGATGGAAGATAGTAAGAGCACGCCCATTCTCGAAGACTCGAAGTGGGCGTGACACCCAGAGGTCAAGCATCCGAGCCACGACCGTCAGGGAGTGGACAAAGAGCACGGGCAAGCTTGTGAAGGTTCAGTAAGGTATTGACGATCTGGTGGACGCTTGCCCGTGGCACACGATGTTGAATGTTTTCGAGTGGGATTGAGACCAACTGTTTGATTGAATAACATGCAGATACTCAGGAGCATACTTTATGTTTTTTCATTGCTGAGTGTTGCCGGGGCGATCGAGGGATTGACCGGCAACAGGATCGGTATGCATGAATGGCTTGCCACGCTTCCGATTCATCCGTCGAACTCATGGTTGGCACTCACGCTCGGTGTGGTTGTATTCACACTGGCGGAATATCTGGCCTACACCGCTGGCGAACCACCGGTGGTGCTTTATGTTGCGGCATTCATCGCAAGGGTGATTCTTTTCATCTCAATTGTGGTGGTAATCGTGGCGCTTGCAGGTGTTGTCGTATCCATCCTTGCAACGACAGGGCATCTCGCGAATCTCAAAGATGAATATCCGATTATATTCTTTAACCTCGATCACACATGGGTTGCAGCCGTCATCTGGTTCATCATTTGCATAGCGGCGGCGTACATATATATTAAATTGAACCCGGCATTCAGGCCTGGGAAGAGACACACGGACACCGGGGGATATATCCATGTCGAGGAAATCGAGGAAGCGATTGCCGGGGAGGGTGAGCCTGAGGATCCGGGCGAACGTATGGGGCCGGCGATGCGCCGCTTGACAACGCGCGGCATAAGGCCGATCTATGTAGAGAGGAATCCCATTGAACCCCTGGGGCGTCTTTCAGGAGAGGTGGGCATTCTCAACATTTTCGTCGACAGTCCGCAGGCAACCTGGCCTGAGGAGGAGATTATGTCTGCGACACAGTCGGTGCGTAAAGGCATCCGATGGCTTGAGAATGAAGCCATCGGCAAGACCGGACTCAGTTTCAAGAATATCGGGCATCTTCGTACGCCCACTCCCGGATGGGCCGCCACCGATCGTATGCGGCTTACACCCAAGGAACTCAGGCAGCAGGTGCTGGAGATACTCGGCGGTATCGGTATCGACGGGTTGGAGGATCTGCACTATTACCTGCTGCGTTATTCGGATGAGCCGGGGAATATCGCATTGTTTCATTACTACCTGCGGGCGGGTTCGTGGTGCCTCCCGGCGATGCATCCGAATGTCGGGATGGCAACCTGCTTCCACCGGCACGACCCGGAGTTGACGCGCCCGCATTTTATCGACGATGACGACCTGGAAATATTCCCGGAGATGAGCTGCATATATGCGCACCTGATCCTTCACCTTTTCGGGGCGACGGATAAGCCGGTAAGGAGCGTGCATCCGAATATTGATATTATGAGTGCCGTGTCGCTTGATGTTGACGATCTGTTTATAGGGTTTAAAACGGGAAAGGAGATTGGTTGGTAGATTATTGACAAATGTTTTCGGTTTGTGTGCCACCGCTACTCAGCGTCTTCGCTGATAGCGGTGCTGTTGAAGACACTGACATGCTCGAAGACTCGCAAGTCAGTGCCACCCGGAGGGTTGATGGAAGATAGTAAGAGCACGCCCATTCTCGAAGACTCGAAGTGGGCGTGGCACCCGGAGGCCAAGCATCCGAGCCACGACCATCAGGGAGTGGACATCTCTTGAAGACACTGACATGCTCGAAGACTCGCAAGTCAGTGCCACCCGGAGGGGAGGGGACATCAGGAGCACGGGCAAGCTTGAAGACTCGCTTGCCCGTGGCACACGGAGGGGAAGGTCGTGGGCACATGGATGGGAGGGTAGTGGGCACACGGAGGGGAAGGTCGTGGGGACACTGATGAGTTATAATATTGCATCACGGGATTACCAGGGAGGACAGCGATGGCCATACGTGGACGAGTATTCAAATATGGGGATGATATAAACACCGATGTCATCTTCCCCGGGAAATATACATACACGATCACCGATCGTTCCGAGATGGCAAAGCACGCTCTCGAGGATCTCGATCCGACATTCGTGGAGAAGGTGAAAGCGGGTGATGTGATAGTCGCCGGGACGAATTTCGGGTGCGGCTCATCGCGCGAACAGGCCGCGACATGCATCAAGGAAGCAGGGGCGGGAGCCGTGGTCGCCGAGAGTTTCGCGAGGCTGTTTTTTCGTAATGCAATCAATGAAGGGCTGCCGGTTATCGAGTTGAAGGACGCGACCAATCTTATCGAGGGCGGCGAAGAGATCGAGATCGATCTTGAGAAAGGCGTGCTCAGGGTCAGGAGCGGAGAATATTCATTCTCGCCGTTGCCGGATGAAGTGATGGGTATTGTTGAGGCAGGCGGTTTGATCCCGTGGGCGAAGAAGGAGCTTGAAAAATAGGGACAGTCACCTATTTCTCATTTTCCAAAAAGGAAGCCATCCCAATAAAATAGGTGACAGTCCCTATTTTTCTGAGAAGGCGTAAAACTCACATTTAATAAATTCGGATAATTCGGTTGTCGGCGTACTCGTGGCCGAATACGTCGGTGGTGCGTACATAGATGACATAAGTGCCGGGTTCGGGGTTAGGCGGGAGCTTGGTTACCCAGATATGCAATGATGGGTTCGGGTCGGGAAGTTTACGCCCAGGGGGAGGGTTATCACTTTGTTCCGCTTCCTTGATTCGCAGGATGCAGGGGTCCTTCATCGGAAAACGTTTCATTTCTACCCACTCGCCGTCTTCGCCGAATTTCATTTCGACAAGCGATCTTTCACTTCCGGCAAAGATATTCGCCATAATTTTTGTGCTGCCGGCATCCGAGGACGAAATCTCTTCCGGCGCGTAGATATTCATCTGGTATGATGCTTCTCTGCGCGCGACTTTGTATTCGATGGAGTATTCATTGCCGTCGAAAGTGATGAACAGGTAGCCATTGGGGGTGCCGTCAGGCATCGTCGTGTGCGGGATGCCGTACTCATCTGGCGCTCCCGACCACCAACTGCCGCAGACCGTTCCGCAAACCATGTGTTGATGCCTGCCATGGCCGTACCATCCGGACAGGGGACCGAAGAAGAAGTTCACCTGTCGGTGCCAGTGCGCCGATAGAGAGAGGGTGTGTTCGCGCTTGTCGATTAAAGGCAGGATATCAAAACGACCGGTCATGCCCGAGAGCGGGATATGCATCATCAGCACCACGAGCCTGTCATCCGGGACAAAGGTCAATTCATTCCTGACGAATTCCAACTGCTCATCGCCAAACCCCCCGTCGTATCCGTCGCCTTCCCAAAGGACGTCATCCAGCACTACGAAATGCACGTCCCCGTAGTTGTAGGCGTAATAAGGCGGGCCGTAGATGCGCTCGAATGTTTCGTCGGAATGCTCATCATCGGGAGAGTCCTGGTTGGTGTCATGGTTGCCATGAACGTTGTACCAGGGGATGCCGATTTGGCCGAGGATTTCATTATGTCTGTCGAAAATGGACAGGTCGTTGAATACGATGTCGCCCATGGTGACTCCGAACTCGGCATCCACGCCGATCAGTTCTTCGACGACATCGCGGGTCATGTAATCAATCTCTTTCAGATCCCTCGACTGTGTGTCGCCGAAGATCACTGCCCGGAAGGTTGTCGGTTCTTCCTCGTAGCAGAGGGGGAAGTCAACCGAATCGGGCAGCGGTCCGGTGGGTTGGACGCCCGGATATTTCGATCCTGGTGAACCGCCGGGTTTGTGGATGTAATAGAATTTCGGAAGGTTATTCTCATCGACCGGGGTTTTCCAGTCGCTGGGTTTAATGATAAATATTATGGTGTCGTCGTCATACGTAAGTTCGTAGCTGCCCTTGTCGTCGGTTTCAACGACTTCAAGCCCGTTGGAAACGCATACTCCGCTGACTCCATTCTCGCCGTCGTCGCGTATTTCGTTGCCGTTTTCATCGTTGAAGACGACGCCGCGAACGAAATTGGCATCTGAGCCGGGTTCCTGTGTAGAGGAGAAGGAGGACGTGGCAAGGAATATAATGACCAGGAGTATTGCGTATAAATATTTAGCGGTTTTAAGTTTCATTTCACACTCATTTATTTAATCATGCCGGCTGGAAGCCAGCGCTCCTGTAAGACAAGCCGGCGCTCCAGTTGGAAATAACCACATTTATTTAAATTATTTCTTAAATGTCTCGAGAAGTTCATCCGTAGTGCTGACATATGCGACTCCCCATGAGATGTTTGTGAGTGAGGCAATGTGCATCTCCTCGGTGGCGGCGCCGTTGGCATCGGCGGGGAAGAAGACACGGTAATCACGTATGAACGCATCACGGGCGGACGTTTCACAGCACAGGTTGGTCATAACCCCGGCAATGACAAGGTCCTCGATACCGTAACATCGCAGCACGGTTTCGAGGTCGGTATTGTAGAAGGCCGAATAGCGGTGTTTGCGGATTATATACTCGTCCGCATTCGGCGCGAGTTCATTTGCGATCTCGGATTCGGGGGTGCCGTCCACGATCATATCCCCCCACCACCATCCGAGGATTCCGGCATCGATTCCATCGGGATGGTGAATATGCCGGGTGAATATGACCGGTCTTCCCGACGCGCGGAATGCTTCCTGGAGCCGCTTCATATTCGGCAATGCGGCGATGCCTCCAATGCAATTCCCGCCGTTGGATTCATCGAGGAAGTAGTTCTGGCAATCGACGAGGAGCAGCGCGGAGGATTCGATATTGAGTTCCATCTCGTGCTGATTATATGGGGATATGATATCGAGCCATTCGGATGTTTTGGCGGATATGGTTTTCTGTGTAACGAAAGCATCCATCGTGGAGTTATCCTTTCGAAATGTTCAAAGCACGCGGCTCAACAGCCCGCCAATGATTTCAGGATTGATGCCGGATGTTTCGGCGAAACCGATGACTCTCATTCCCGCGCGTTTCGCCACTAAGCACTGGCCGAATATGTGAACCGAGATGAGATGAGCGCCCATACGTTTCGCCGCTTCCCGCCCGGCCATGGTGTCCAACTGTCCGACCCCGACGCCAAGGAGAGTGCCGGAAGCGAGTGGAAGTTCGGTGATTTCCATTGCACGCAGGGCTTCGACCGCGTCATATGCACTGTTCATCGGGAAGAATTGCTCCTCCCAGTCAGCCGGTTGTACTCCTATGTGTGGAGGATGAGCCGACATGCTTATATGATCCTCGATGGCGACCACCGGCGGGAGTTTTCTATCAAGGGGGATGGCGGGCATATAAAGCACGATGTTTGCGGCACCGATACTTTTTACTGCCCTGATGAAGAGATACGTGGATGAGGTCAATGATGCCAGGCTTATCCGCGGGTCGGGCATGTATGCGAGGTTGCTTTCGATGATACGTACGCTTCCGGGTAGACCGGTCCCGAAATTTTCTGTTTTTGCATCCAGCAATGGCGAGTGGCTCAGAACGACGGCGCCAGATTTGGGTGACGGGCATATCTCGTCCAGCTTCGTGCCGAGACTTTCAGCGGCTTCGCCGGACTCATAGGGATATTCGCTTATTTCCTTTCTTTTCATCCAACAGAATTTTAGCAGATACTCTGAGCCGGTGCATGGAATGAGATCGCAACCTGTGCGTTAATTATGAATTGCGGCCTGCCTGGTGGGGTTTAGCAGTTCGTTGTTTCGGGAATTTAGACCCTAATCTGTTCTGGATACTGTTCAATGTATTTCGGTAATAAATACCCGAAACACCACTGTCATTAAGTTACAGGTTCTTAAGAATTTGTAAATTTATATGGTTACGTGTTAATATTCTTCTGAGCAAGGCGTTCCCCCCTACGCCTTGCTCGCTTTTTTTTGCTGGGGAGGTATTGTATAATTTGGCCGTGAGGGCGCATGGCTCAGTTGGTTAGAGCGCTACCTTCACACGGTAGAGGTCGAGGGTTCGAATCCCCCTGCGCCCATATTGTTGACTGGATGAAACCGGGAGAACCCGGTTTTTTTGTTTCATAACCCTATGCTCCACTGTTTCGAGACAAGGATGTCCCGATACAACTGAGTGATGGGTGGCACGGTTTGCCCGAATCTTCGAGGGCTAACCGTTGTCTTTGTTCCAGGTTAGCAGCTACTTTCCGAAGACGGAAAGATAGCAGCTATCTTACCGTGCAATCCTACAGTGATAATCCCGGCCTTCTATCCCGTTTGCGTTCCCACGGTCAGACTCGAAGACTCGTCAGACCGTGCCACCCGGATAGGGTTTTGTTGCTACCTGTTGGCAAGATAGGGATTGATTTTCATTTTGGCGAAGATGTACGGTATCTCGGCACCGCTCGTGACCCCGTCCTTGGTGACGACATGATCGATAAGCTCAAGAGGTGTATATTCAAATATGCGGTTGAGAACGTTCATCGAAATTTTCTTCGCGTCCCACAGTGCCTCGGAATCTTCCCTCAGGTAATGTTCCGGGATATTGAAGGGGATGATCTTTTCGGAGCCGATGCACACAACGAACGGCTTGCCTATACGTTCGGCGGCTAAGGCGAGGGGGAAAGTACCCGCCTTGTTCACGAGCCCGGTCGGACAGAGGGCGTCACCGCCGACGATCACCATATCGCATTGATCGAGAAGTCCCGGCATGGCCGCATCGGCAACGAACGTGATGGTGATATTGGCTTCGAGGAATTCCCCGGCGGCAATTTGCCCCTCGAATGCGGGACGTCCTTCGGAGATGAGCACCCTGCGGATTTTGCCGAATCCCTTGGCGTGAGTGAGCACCGCGTGTACCGTGCCGCTGTGTGACAAGGTGGCGATACATGCCCTTTCGGGAATGAGGTTGCGGGTGTGAAACGCTATGCGATCGTTGGATGTGAGAAGCCTTCCCCGGAATTCCATCGCGACCCGCCTTATTACGGCCTGGGCGTTTATCCCGTCCCCTTCGGCGTCTTCCAAAGCCTGGATGATTCCCGCGGCGAGTGTGTAGAGTCCGGCCATGGCCGGTTTGGCACGTTCGATGGCAATTGCCAGGTCGCGTATATAGTCGCCCGATTCATTCCCACCGGTTCCCGGTATGGAATCGACAGCCTTAGCGGTAATTTCAGCCGCTTTCAGACATAATGCATGGGAGCCGCTCGTAGTGTCCGTAGCGAGTTGTTCAACATTCTTACGCCAGTCATAGTCACCCATAAAAAAACCGTTCCTCGTCAGGCTGTTTTGTAAACATTATAACCCCTTGGGTGTAAAATGTCCGTATTGAACAGGATCAGTCAATCGAGTTTGAGGAGTGTGTATTGATTATTCCGGAACCGACAGAGAAGGAACTCGACCAGGTGGATGTTTTCAACCGGTGCTTAGACGTATTGAAGTCGTCGGAATTTTGTACCCTCGCGACCACCCTGAATGCCAAGCCGAGGGCGAGGACCATGGAGTATGCCGTTGATGATGCCGGCATTATCTACATGCTCACCGAAGGCGGGCGCAAGATCCGGGATATCCTGCTCAACATGAATGTGTCCCTTGCGGTATGGGAAGCGGATGAGGACACCGAAGGCTTAAGGGGGCTCACAATAATTGCGAGGGCCGAAGTTGTTGACCGGGGAGATGCGAAACGTTTCGAGGAATATTACGGGAAGTACAGCCGTCATATCGGCCGCGAGATGCCGCCGGTTTCCGATTTACCGCCGGGGGTGAAACTCATACGCGCCGTGCCTGATTCGATGGAGCTTTTCGACCGTTCACTGCCGGGAACAGGCTTCGCCGCCAAACAGATCTGGCGTCGGTAAATCATTTCATTTTGATTCGCATCAGAAATGCATTGGTGACTATTGAGGAGCAGGTAAGTGTTGTGGGCAGGGGTGGGATGTTTGAAGATGCCGGCTGGAAAGCCGGATTTCTATCATGCCGGCTGGAAGCCAGCGCTCCAGTAAGATAAGAGTAGTTTGCGAACATGTAACCCACGAATCCCATTTCATGGGTTGTTTTCATTAGATGGGAGAGTCGATAATTCCTGGCATAGGTTATAATTGCTGCCGGTTGTGCCGGTGTTTCAGACAGACTATTTCCCGGCATCAGAATGCCGGGTTACATGGAGTAAGAATGCCGGGTTACATGGAGTAAGAATGCCGGGTTACATGGGGTCAGAATGTCGGGTTAATTGGAGTAAGAATGCTTGGTTACATTATTTTAAGGATCGCATATTGAAAGGTGTATGAGGAAATGTTGATGCGAATAACCCGCCTGATAATTTTTGTGTTTGCAGTTCTACTTTTGTTAACGCCATTGCTGACGGCATCGGAGGAATTTTACTACAGCGAGACGTACGGCTGGAGAGTCGATCTGCCGCCGGGATTTGAAATCGATGACACCTTAGGGCCGGAGACGATTGCATTTAAAATCGGAAGCGAAGGGTTGCTGACAATCGAGTCGGATCTTCCAGCGGAGTATTTCTGGGATACCGATTCGGCAATAAGCGCAATCACGCGCGTGATGGGATTCGCCGTGAATGATGTGCAGATAAACGTGATCGAGCCGGGCGAAACTGATAGCGGGATGTACATTGAGGACATCTATTACAGCGCACGAATCGGGTCGGAAGAATTATACGGGATGATCCGGTTGTATGCGGGCGTGAACGGAGTGGCGCTCTGTTACCGGGATTCCGAGGTTGGGTTCGACGGGAATATTGAGAGAGTTCAACAATTCGCCGATGGGCTTTATTTTCCCACCTTCGAGGAAGTGCTTGAAGAAGAGGATATCGAACTGGTGGAATTCACGAATCCTGTTTACGGCTACCGTATAACTTACCCGTCAATTTTGGCCTGTGATGATGTCTGGTATTACATCAGCCTGAGTTTCATCCATGAGTCCATTATCGACATCTATGCGGAAACGCGACTTGGGGAGGATCAGGAAACACTCATTGAAGAAGGCAAGCAGGATGTTCTTTCCGGGCTCGAAGGCTATGAGGCTGAGATCATCAAGGAGACTGAAGGCGTAACGGATGATGGTATCCCATTTATGGACATCCTGGTTACCGACAATGATATCAGTCCATGGGTCAAGCGCGCGAGAATCTACGCGTTGCCCAAGACCAGCATACGGCTGGAGTTCTACTGCTCGGTGGAAACCTTCGAGCTGCGGGATGAGATCTTCACCGCGATAGCCGATTCGCTGGAATATAACCCTGAGTGGATAACCGAAGAATCATATAGTTACTCGGGTATCGCGATTGAAGAGGTTTATGAGTATGGCGAGTTCGAGTGGGTTGAATATGCTGATGATGAATTTGGATTTGCGATAGAAGTGCCTGATTTCCTTGAGCCCGAAGAAGCCGGGGAGTTCCTTTTCTTCAATTACGATTTCGAACCCATCCTGACACTTGTTCACGAAAAACACCCGGGCTTTGACAAAGAGGATGCATTAGTGAAGGGCGAGGAGAATTCGGAGACGGAGTTCGGAGTGCTGTGGGACTACACCCGTTATGGCGATGAATCGGGCGTTACATCGGAAGGATTACCGTATGTTGAATTTTATCTCGATGACAACGATCCGTACGAAAACTGGACGCAGGTCGTGCGGGTGTATGGCATGGATGAATTCTCCGTGAGGATAGAGATGTATGCTTCGCAGAAACGTCTGGAATTGATGAGCACATTTTTCGATAAGGTTGCTGATTCATTCACCGTCCAAACTGATTAGGACGGTGTAATATTTTGGATACACGGAGGTTGCAATGGGAGATCTGCACTGGAAGACGGCAATTACAAAAATAGAGGCGAATGAGATCCGCCTGAGGGGATATCGTATTGATGAGCTGATGGGTGAAATCGGTTTCGCCGAAGCGGTATGGCTTACATTGATGGGTGAGCTTCCTTCAAAGGAAACGGGGAAGCTGATCGAATCGATTCTCGTAAGCTCAATCGATCACGGTCCTACACCGCCGTCGGTGTTAGCGGCATTGACCGTGGCATCGGGGGGAGCTTCGATCGAGCCATGCCTTGCAGGCGGGATTTTGGCGATAAGTAAATCTCATGGTGGAGCCGTGGAAGCTTGCATGAGGACGCTCTACGAGGGCGTCAAACTTTGCGAGGAGACCGGCAAATCCCCGGCGGTTATTGCCCCGGAGATTCTCGCCGAGTTCAAAGCGGTCAAGAAGCGGATTTCCGGTTATGGTCATCGCATTCATACTCGCGACCCCCGCAAGGATCGGCTGTTCTCGTTAGCGGAGGAAGCGGGTATCAAGGGCAGGCATATCGAATTGGCAGTGGCGTTCGAGGATGAACTTGCGAAGAGCGGGAAATCAATTCCGCTGAATGTCGATGGAGCCATCGCGGCGTGTCTTTGCGAACTTGATGTCCCGGTGTTCCTCGCCAACTCGTTTTTCCTCATTGCGCGCGCGGTGGGGATAATAGCCCATGTGCACGAGGAGCGTACGAGGTATAAGCCCATGCGCAGGATCGATCCGGTCGATTTCGAATACGACGGCCCGGCTGACAGGTCGTTGGGGGATTAGGTTTTTTATGAAGGATTTGTAACCCACGAAATGGGATTCGTGGGTTACATGTTCGCGGATTGCTTCCATCTTACTGGAGCGCTGGCTTCCAGCCGGCATGATCTAATAAATCCCACCAGCAGGAAAGTTATGACCCACGAAATGGGATTCGTGGGGTACTTTTGTTATCCGAGCCACGACCGTCAGGGAGTGGACATCTGTGAAGACACTGACAAACTTCGAAGACTCGTTTGTCAGTGCCACCCGGAGGTATGAGTAGTGGGTGAGAAGGCACGGGTAAGCTCGAAGACTCGCTTATCCGTGGCACACCAGTATGTTTGATGGAGGGTATGAAGAGCACGCCCATTCTCGAAGACTCGAAGTGGGCGTGGCACCCGTGACGGGGCGGAAAAAAGTCGAAAATCCTTACAAACGGCAAAATGGCATATCCTC